>CAZADU010000367.1:0-2914 GCA_964483945.1 uncultured bacterium | reverse complement strand
GATGCCGCCGCGGGCTCACACGCGCAGGGCCAAGTGGACCACGTGCGCTGTGGCCGCGGGATTCCCAAGGCGATGCGGCGCATGGTCTGGGAGCGCGACGGCGCCCGCTGTGCGTTCGTGAGCGCAGACGGACATCGGTGCGACTCGACGCAACGGCTCGAACTGGACCACATCACGCCACTCGCCAGGGGCGGCAGGAGCGCGCCCGAGAACCTTCGCGTCCTGTGCCGCTCGCACAACCAATACGAGGCCGAGCGCATTCTGGGGAAGGACCACATCCAGACGAAGCGCGAACTCGCCCAGCGTGAGCGGGCGCGGGCCAAGGTCGCGGCCAAGGGCGACGTGGCTCGAGCCAAGGCCAAAGTTGCTGCCGAGGCCGTCGTGGTGCGAGCGAGCGCCGAAGTCGCCGCCGCAGCGAGCGCCGCTCGGTCGAAGACGCGTGAAGCAGCGAGGCAGGCTCGCCACGACGACATTCACGGAGCGCTGATCGGCCTGGGCTTCAAGGTCGCCCAAGCAAAACTGGGCGCTGAGCTGGCCGATGCGATGCCGGAGGCGTCACTCGAGACGTGCGTGAGGCACGCGCTGACCGTTCTCACCCGCCCGCTGGCGATGCGCGGCGAGCGGATCGCGCGGTGTACGGCGTGAGTACCAGGAGCCGAGCTAGTGTCCTGCCCCAAGATTAGCTTGCCCGTCGGCCGCCATGTCATCCCGGTATCGCTTCTGATCAAGCTACTCCTGGTACAGGACGCTAGCCCCGCTTGCGCCCCCGCTTCGCGCGACCCCAGCCGCCTCCGCCCGGGCTCGCGAGTGTGATGCGCGCGCCCGCCGGGAACGACTCGGTGAACTTGGCGGGCATCGTGCGCTTGCGACCGCCCTCGGTCACACGCGTGAAGCCGGGCGCGCCCTCGCTGCCGCCCTTGGCACCCCACGGCCCGCGCGCGCGGCGCTCGCTGATCACGGTGACGCGCGCGGGCAGCAGCAGTTCGAGCGTGCGCTCGATGCCGTCGCCGCCGCGGTGGAGTCCCTCGCCGCCGCTGCCCCGCCGCACGCGCAGTGACGTCACGCGCAGCGGATAGGCGTACTCGAGCGACTCCACCGGCGTGTTGCGCGTGTTCGTCATGTGCGCCTGCATGGCACTCTCGCCGTCACCGTGTGGTCCCGCCCCGTGCCCGCCGCCCAGTGTCTCGTAGTAGGCGAACGGCCGGCCCGTGCGCGCGTCGTGCCCGCCGATCAACAGGTTGTTCATCGTGCCGCTGCTCGCGGCCGGCAGGCGACCGGGGAGTGCCTTGGCGAACGCACCCATGACCGTATCCACGATGCGCTGCGACGTCTCCACATTGCCCGCGCCCACCGCGGCGGGCGGCAGCGGGTTCACGAGGCTGGCTTCGGGGGCGACCACCTGGATGGTACGCAGCAGCCCATCGTTCACCGCCACGTCCTCGCCCAGCACGCATCGCACCACGTACAGCACCGCCGCCGTGGTCACCGCACTCACCGCGTTGACCGGCCCCGCGGCCTGCGGCGACGTGCCGGTGAAGTCGGCGACCACACGACCGCCGCCCAGAGTGAGCGTGACGCGCACCGGCAGTGGCCCCGAGCCCAACCCGTCGCCATCCATGACGTCCTCGAACGTGAATCGCCCGCGCGGCAGCCGCGCAAGCAGCCGTCGTGCGTGTCGCTCGGTGGCGTCCAGGAGTGCCTGCGCGGCGCGCTCCAGCGCGGCCGCACCGCCGCGCACGGCGAGTTCGCGCAAGCGCCGCTCGCCCGTGACCTGCGCGCCGAGTTGTGCGGCAAGGTCGGCGCGGCGCTCGTGCGGCGTGCGCACATTGGCGAGCAGGAGTGCCATGAGCCCCGCATCCTCGCGTCCGCCCCGGCGGATGAACACGGGCGGGATGCGCAAGCCCTCCTCGTACACTTCGCGAGCGATCGGCAGCGAGCCGGGGGCGGCCCCACCCACGTCGGCGTGATGCGCGCGGCTCGCCACGAAGAACGACGGTGAGCGGCGACCGGGCAGGAAGACCGGCGAGACGATGGTGAGGTCCGGCAGGTGCGTGCCGCCCGCGAACGGATCGTTCAACAGCACCGCGTCTCCGGGCCGGAACGGCGCCAGTGACAGTGCCGCCTCGACCGCGCGCGGCATGCTGCCCAGGTGCACGGGAATGTGCGCCGCTTGTGCCACGAGCCGTGCACTCGCGTCGAACACCGCGCACGAGTGGTCGAGCCGCTCGGTGATATTGGGCGAGTGCGCCGCGCGCATGAGTGTGGCCCCCATCTCCTCGGCGCACGCGGTGAACAGACCGCGGAAGAGCGCGAGTTCCACCGGGCCGAGTGAAGCCGCTCGTGTGCGCACGCGCGCCGCGCGCTTCACCATCCGGTTCGCCGTCAGGCGATTGGGATTCTTTCGCGCCGCCGCGCGCTTGGGAACCCGGCGTGACGCCTTCATCGCCGCCCTCCGCGCGTCAGCATGACTGCGCCCGAGGCATGCGCAACTGCGCGCCAGCCGGGGGCGAGCCACAGCGTGGCGCCGTCGTCGGTCAGCACAGCCGGGCCGCGCAACTGCTGCCCCGGCACGAGCGTCTCGCGCCGCCAAGCCTGCGCGTCGAGCGCACGACCGCCGTGCCACACGCGCACGCGCTCGGGCACCGCACGCGAGACGGCGCGCCTGCGGCGCAACTCTCGTGGGAGTGGCGCCGGCAACCAACCTCCGGCCTCGAGCGTGACCACCTGTACGTCGGCCACCGGGTCCGCGAACCCGTAACGCCTCTCGTGTGCTGCGTGGAACCGCGCCACCAGCGTGGCCAGTGGCCGCGCCGCCACGGTGAGCTCGTGCGCCTGGCCACGCGCACGTACCTCGGCGCGCGACTCGAGCCGCACACGCGCGCGCTCGGTGGGCGTGAATGCAGCACGCACTTCG
>CAZADU010000366.1:0-4857 GCA_964483945.1 uncultured bacterium | reverse complement strand
CCTAGTCAAGGCAGATTGTGATCGTGCCGTGAAGTGGTCAGTCAGCCTCGTCGCGCACGATCCATCGCGGCCGGCCTCCCCACGTGGACGGCCGAAACTTCTGTCCGGCCTCATCACCGTAGGAGAGCCCATGGGCCGCCATTGGTTGCTTTTCCTGCTGATCGCCACGCTCCACCCCGATCTCGCATTGGCCGCAGGCATGGAGAACTGCGGCACCACGGATACCACGCTCTCGACATCGAGCCATGACGCCCCAGTCCCCGCCAGGTTCTATCCCTACAGGGTCGGCGTGCTGGGTGTCGCCATGACGGCGCGAGACGTCCAGTTCCAGTGGGATTCGCTCTATGTCGGTGGCATGACGCCGACGGTGCACGACGCGCTGCGGCAGTTCCTAACTTCGCTGACAGCGGCGCCGGCCCTCAGCCCGGTCGCCACGGACGCGTTCAATCTCCAGGCGGTCTACGACTACACGCATCAGGAACCCGTCGGGGTGAACTGGAATCCGAATGATCCCGGAGACTCCACCTCCCTCCGAGTCGGCTACGGATTCGACGACCCGCCCGCCGGGGGCAACAACCTCGACCGCTCCCATGTGGATACCTACATCTTCCATCCCGACCGGACGTCAGGGGAGGCCGGGCTCCCCGACGGCGCGTTTCCCTCTCGGCTGCTGACGGACGACGAAGACGAGGACACCGGGCACGACACCCCGGGCGATGTACTGCACACGAACTCCATCATGTTCAAAGGTCCCCACCCCAATGCCGCAGGCGATCTCTCGACGACGGGGTGGACGGGTCCTGGCTCCGTCCAGCGGATTCACTTCAATCATGAGCTCCAACATGGAACTGCAACCTTCAGCGGTGGGAATTCAGGTTGGATGGGTGAGTTCCGCTCCGCCGTCGCCGAGGCCGTGGGGGGCGTTCCCGACACAAGCGCAAGTTCCGAGGTCCCCTACACTTGGCCACTGAACAGTAGGCTGAGCCCTGGCGCAGAACCTCCCACGATACGGATCGCAAGCAACAACTATCAGGCTCGCACGTCATTCGCCTGCTACCTGGCCTACAACTTCCTCGGGACGAACACGACCCGCACGCTGGCGGGCATGACCGACGACCTGCTGTACAAGTGGATGAAGCTCGAGACACGAAGCTTCCCCACGCTTGCCGACCTGCTGACCGACACGGATTGCGGAACCTGTTTCTCGAAGACTTACCTGCATGCGCCGGGCGGCGCCCCTATCGCCCCCAGGGAGCGCATGATGCTCATCCACCACAACTGGCGGGTCGCCAACTTCGTCAACCAGCCGTCGCTGGCCGAAGGACAGTTCGGCTATCCCGCATTCGGGGGCTTCTCCCCCGGCCGGAACCAGCGCGCGTGGCAGGCATTCGACCCGTACGCCACGGATGACATCGTCGCGCTGCCGGCGATCCGCGTGGTGACGAAGGACAACCTCCTCAAGGACCTCGTCCTCAAGGGGGACCGCTCGTTCCGCGGCAACACCTATCCCATGACACTCGTGCCGTATGCGGCGAACTACTGGGTGTTGCGAGCACACCCCGACCTTCAAGCCACCGATCGCGATCTCGTTATCCGGATCGCACCGAACGCCTGCTATCACTGCAAATCACCCTTGAGCAATGAACTGGGCGATGCGCGACTCATGGCGTCCGCGGTGGCCTACACCGCCTCGGACCCCGGGACGATCGAGGAGTCGCTGTTGTGGAAGTACCCCGCCACCGCCGCACTCGCGACCCCGGTGCAAACCATCATCGCGGATTCGACCACCGGCAGCCTCGAACTGGTCATTCCCAATTTCGGCACGACCCACAAAGCCGTGGTGGTCGTCCTGACCGCGGCGGATGGGCAGTTCACGAAGTTCATGGAGACGGACGACCTTGGCTACAAGGAGGTGCTGCCCTATCGACTTGAAGTCGGCGTGCGCGGCGCTCCGTTCGCCTTGAACAACCCCGCGATCACGACGGAGACGCCCTCCCGTCAGGACCGCGAGCCGACGTGGTCTCCTGACGGGCAGAGCATCGCCTTCACGGTGGTGAACGGCCCGAGCGGGACGGGCGAGATCTGGAAGCGCCAGGTGGACATGAACGCGGTGAACCAGCCTGCGGCGGTTCGGCTCGTCATGGGCCCGAACAAGGCCTCTGCGCCGGATTGGTCGCCTGCGGGCGATTGGATCGCGTACTCGTCGGATTCATCACCTAGTGAGAGCGGAATCTGGAAGATCAGTCCGAGCGGAGGCACGGCCGTACCGCTGACAACGCTTTCCGGTCGCGAGTCCATGCCGGTGTTCCAACCAAACGGTCAAGGACTTGCCTACCTGCACCAAGCGCCCAGCAGCCCCGAGCGCACGCTGCGCTGGGCCTCGGTCGACGGCACTGTGGACTTCGCGCTCGCGTCGCTGGGAGCGATGACCACGGAGCGCCGCCCGCAATGGAGTCCCGACGGCGCCAAGGTCATGATCTCCCTGGAGTCCGGCGCGGATGCCATCTACTCGGTCCCAAAGACCGGCGGTGCGCTCACGCTCGAGACGGCTATCAACTTTGCGGCTGCGAACTTCGATCTCCCCCCCGGAAGCGGGCGGCCGGTCTTCGCCTCTCGGGCGGCGTTCCCGAACTTCGCCAGAGTCACCAATGGTTGTACAGCATCACCAGTTTCCTACCCCGCCGGCCGGCTCGCGTTGCTGGATGCCGCGCCCGCCACGCGAGACACCTCGTATCGCTTCGTAAGGCCCGGCTTTGTGAATGACCACCCTCGCATCTCGCCGGACGGTACCCGGGTCGTCTATCAGGCCGAAGACCCCACGACGATGGACTGCAGCATCGCGGTGGGCCAGTTCACTTGGAACCACGCCCCAACGTATTCGAACCTGCCCACAGAGATCGGGGTGACCGCCTGCATTCCCTTCCAGATCACGCTGCTCGTGAATGAGCCGGATGGAGAGTCGGTCACGTACAAAGCCGACTACCTGCCCTCCGGGGCTACGCTCGGCACTCCGACCGCGAACGTGTTCCGCTGGCAGCACCCCTCCGTCGGCACGTACCACGTCGTGTTCCGAGTGCTGGATGGATCAGGCGGCGTGGCGCATCGCGTGGTGCGCCTGAACGTGGTGGGTCTCGGCGACTGCCACGATCCGTTGGAGGAAGGCGATGGGGGATATTGTCCGTCCTGTCTCACCACTGCGCGCACGTTCGGAGCCACAGTCAGCGGTGCGGCCGCCACGGCTACCGCGCCTGATCAGACCAACTCCTACATGAATGGCGCGCTGCCGGGCGCTTGGTTCTCGAACTTGGCGCGAGTGGCTCGGTACGACTACACGACGGACGGCGACGTTTCCGTAGGGTTGCGAGCCATGCTCACGGGCGAGACGGCACTCGACCGTGCCCGCCTGATCGCCGTGGACCACCCGCTCGAGGCCACCGCGCTCGCCACTTCGGGCGGAGTCAGGGTCGGCAGGCTCCAAGCACTGCCGCAGCTCCTAGCCGCCTCGGGCGGGGACATCAGCGCAGCCCTGAGCGCTGCAGCGGCTGAAGGTCGGCCGTTGACGGTCGCCGCAGGCAGCACGATCACGGCCTCGTGGTCAGCCGCGGACGGCATCGTCGGTTTGGCACTCGACTGCGCCCGCGTCGGCGCTGCCGTCTGGGACACGGAAAGCGGTATCGAGGTGCTGCTGCTCCAAGGCGGCACCTGGACACGCGTGGACCGCGTCAGCCCGCGCCGCGGGTTCGACTGGATCGGCAGCAGCGTGCCGGACGCGACGCAGGCGCGGTTCGTGTTCGACAGCGACACGCAGCTCCGATCGCTGCAGGGCCTGGTGGAACCGGGCGAGTGGGCCTCCGCCATCAACTCACAGGAAGCAGCGGCCACGGGCAGCGACCGCGAGTCGGCGGTCGCGGCGCTCGCCGAGGCCGACGGGAGCGCGCTCCGGCTCGCCAAGCACGAGTCGGTCTCGTTCGTGTTCCCGGTGAGTGCCACCACCCCGGGCTCGGCCCGGTCCTACTTCCTCTCGCTCCGTGCGGCCTATACGCCGCCGACAGGTGCGTGGTCGGCGCGCCTTCACCCGGCAGGCCCGAACGTGCCGACGCGATTCTCGCTGCTGCCGAACCGTCCGAACCCGTTCACCACGGGCACGACGTTCCGATTCGACGTGCCGCAGGAAGGTCCCGTGCGCATCGAGGTGTTCGATGCGATGGGGCGGCGAGTCACGACGCTGGTGGACGGCAGTCTTGCGCCTGGCGCGCACGCCTACGACTGGGATGGACGCGACCAGCGTGGCGCGCTCGTGGGCCCGGGCGTGTACCTCTACCGAATGACGGCCGGAGCGTTCACCGCCCAACGGAGGCTCGTGTTGCTGCCGCGGTAGTTCCACTTGAACCTCGGCACCCCGGCGCAAGCCTCACGATCTGCGCCGGGGTGTCGTGGCACATGAGTTTCGCGTGCACAGGCTCGAGTGGTCGCACCCCCCGCATGCTACCGTCGCGCGCATGCCCCTCCCCCTCCCTCCCGGCACGCGGCTGCCCGAGCGCACGGTCTGGCTGAACGGCGAACTGGTGCGTGGCGAACAGGCCGCACTCTCGCTCTGGGACCGCGGCGCGCGTGACGGCGGTGCGATCTTCGAGACGCTTCGCTGCTACAACGGCAGGCCGTTCGCCTGGGAGCAGCACATGGAGCGGCTGGTGCTCTCGGCAGCAGAGTTGGGGTTTCCGGTGCCCCCGGCCCCGGCGAGCCTGCGCGAGGCTGTGGACCAGGTGTTGTTCGCAGAGAAGCTCTCCGACGCGGTGGTGCGCATCACCGTGACACGAGGCGTGCCGGGCGGCCGTCCGGTGCGCACGGGCGCGTGGG
>CAZADU010000365.1:0-4994 GCA_964483945.1 uncultured bacterium | reverse complement strand
GGGGACCACGCCCCGCCGCGAATCCCGTCAGGGCACGGGGCTCGCTTCGTCGACGCCGAGCGTGCGGAGTATCCACGCGTAGTCGAAGGCGGTTTCGTGCAGCGCGTCGTAGCGGCCCGAGGCGCCACCGTGGCCCGCGCCCATGTTGCACTTGAACAGCACCGGCCGGCCGCCCGTGTCGAGCGCGCGGAGCCTTGCCACGTACTTGGCCGGCTCCCAGTAGCCCACCTGGCTGTCGTTCAAGCTGGTCTTCACCAGCAACGCCGGGTGCGCGGCGGCCGCGAGGTTGTCGTACGGCGAGTAGGTCCGCATCACCTGGTAGTCCGCTTTGACCTTGGGATTGCCCCACTCCTCGAACTCGCCCACCGTCAGCGGCAGCGACTCGTCGAGCATGCTGTTGATCACGTCCACGAACGGTACCTGTGACAGCACGCCCGTGAACAGGTCGGGCCGCAAGTTCGTGACCGCGCCCACCAGCAACCCGCCCGCGCTGCCACCCTGGATGACCAGCCGGTCCGGGGCGCACACGTTCTCGCGCTTCAAGAACTCGGCGCAGGCGATGAAGTCGGTAAACGTGTTCATCTTGGTCTTCATGCGGCCCGCGTCGTGCCACGCCTTGCCCAGGTCGCCGCCGCCGCGGATGTGCGCCAACGCGTACACCACACCGCGGTCCACGAGGCTGTAGCGCGTCGAGCTGAACGTGACGTTCGACGAGATGCCGTAGGAGCCGTACGAGTAGAGCAGGCACGGGGCGGTGCCGTCGCGCTTGATGCCTTTACGATAGAGCAGCGTGACCGGGATCTTCGTGCCGTCCGCCGCGGTGGCGTGCGTGCGCTCCATCGCGTAGTGACTCGCGTCCCAGCCGCCCAGCACGGCGGTGCGCTTCAAGAGCTTGGGCTCGAGCGTGGCGAGGTCCAGGTCGTACACGCTCGGCGGCGTGACGAAGGACTGATAGCCGTAGCGGAATGACTGCGGCGCGAACTCCTCGTTGGCCGAGGGGCCCACCGTGTAGGCCGCTTCTGCGAACGGAACGCGGCGCGCTCGGCTCTTCTCGGGCTCCAGCACGCTGATGTGCGGCAGGGCGTTCTCGCGCTCGGACAGCACCACGTGGTGCGCAAAGCACGAGATGCCGGTCACCATCACGCCGTCACGGTGAGGGCGCACTTCGGTCCAGTGCTCAGGGTCCGGTGAGGCGACCGGAGCGGTGACGACGCGGAAGTTGCGGCCCTTGTCGTTCACACGGATCCAGAACTCGCCGCGGCGGTGGTCCACGTAGTACTCGCGGTCCTGCACGCGCGGAGAGATCGTGACCCACGCGCCGAGCGGCTGGTCGGCTCGCAGCACGCGCACCTCGGACGTGGTGTGGCTCGAGACCGTGTAGAGCAGCCACTCGCCGCTGCGAGACAGGTTCACGCCCACGTCGAAGCGCTCGTCGCGCTCCTCGTCGGCCAACACCGGGTTCTTCTGCCCCAGCTCGTGGCGATACAGCCGGTAGCTGCGCTTGGAGACCGCGTCCTCTTGTGTGTAGTAGAGCGCTCGGCCGTCGGCGCACCACGCCACGCTGGTCACGCGCTCGGCCGTGAGCGCGGTGGTCTCGCCCGAGGCCAGGTCTTTCACGTGCAGCTGGTACTGGCGATAGCCGGTGCTATCGGTCGTGTAGGCCAGCAGCCGCTCGTTCGGGCTCACCTCGAAGTCGCCGACGGCCATGAACGGGTGGCCCTCGGCGAGCCGGTTCAAGTCGAGCAGCACCTGCTCGGGGGCCGCATCGATCGGCTGCTTGCGGCAGTGGATCGGGTACTGCTTCCCCTCCTCGGTGCGCGTGTAGTAGAGCCAGCCGCCCTTGCGATAGGGCACGGTGAGGTCGGTCTGCTGGATGCGGGCCAGCATCTCGTCGTAGAGCTGCGTACGCAGTCCCTGCTGCTCCGCGGTGAGCGAGTCGGCGTACGAGTTCTCGGCCGTGAGATAGGCGATGACCTTGGGGTCCTGCTTGTCGCGAAGCCAGCCGTAGTCGTCGCGCCGCTTCTCTCCGTGAAGCGTGCTCTCGACCGGGCGCTTCTGGGCGATGGGAGGGACCGGCGTGGACGGCGCGGCGGAGGCGGGACCGGACATGGCAAGGGCTCCGAAGAGAGCGAGGGCGAGCGCCGTGCGATCGGCGCGGGGGCGGGGCGGGTGGGGGCGGCCGAGGGGGAGCATGGCGGGGGAAGATAGACCAGCGCGGCGCGCGACGCATGTCGGCTGCTGACCGCTGCAAGCAATGCGGGCGGGCCGCCTTCCGGCGGCCCGCCCGCGAACGACCCTAGTCTGCGGCGGTAGCGGCTTCTTTGACTGCGCCACCCGCCCGACTGCCCGGGAGTGAACCGACGCTCTCGCCGTCAGTGCACGAGGATGACGCGACCCGCCGTGCCCGTGCTGCCGTCGGCGCGCATCGGCCGCACCAGGTGAACGCCGGGGCGAACGAGCGCGCCGCTCTCGTTGCGGCCGTCCCACTCCGCGGCGCCATTGCCGTTGACGGCGAGTCGGCGCTCGAGGCGGCCGGCCACGTCGAACAGCAGCAGTTCGCGGAACTCGCCGGGGCGCGCCGTGAGAAGCTGGATCGCCTTGCCGGCCACCGCCGGATTCGGTGCGATGGCCAGGTCCACCCCCGCCGTCTTGGGCTGCGGCCCACCCACGGATACGTTCTGCTGCGGGCCGGTCGCATACATGAGGTCGAAGCCAGTGCCGTCCTGGTAGCTGATGTGCGGCTGGCCGAACGCACCGATCTTGATGGAGGTGTAGAGCCCCAGGGAGTTGAAGTTCTCGTCCACGCCCACGACCTCCCAAGTTCCCGTCAGCTTGCGCGCGAGCAGGAGGTCCGCGACGGAGGCGTCGTGATAGCTGATGTGCGGTCGCCCGAACGCATCCAGCGCGATGGACGTGTCGTAGCCGACGTCGTTCGCCGACGGGTCGGCTGTGGTCAGCGCCCATGTGCCGGTGCGCACGGCGTACTTGAGATCCCCGTTCGAGATGTCGTAATAGCTCACGTGTGGCCGACCCGAGCCATCCACGACAAGCGACGAGTAGAGTCCCGCGTCCTCCGCGCCATCGTCGATCGGCTCGTATGTCCAGCCCGAGCCCGTCTCGGCGGCATAGAGCAAGTTGCCGTTCGTCAGGTCGTAGTAGCTGATGTGCGCGTGGTTGAGCCCATCGAAGCCGAGCCCCGGGTACGTGCCCACGTCGTCGGCGGAAGGGTCCACCGTCTCCGTCACCCAACTGCCGGATACCTTGTGCGCGAACTTGAGGTCGCCGTTGGCCTTGTCGTAGTAGGCGATCCCAGGCTGGCCCAGCGCGTCGAGTGCGATGGCCGTGTACCAGCCCACGTCGGGGCTCTGGTCGTCCACCACGACCGTCGTCCACACTCCGCCGGATTTCGTGGTGTAGAGGAGCCGGCTGTTCGAGTTGTCGTAGTGCGAGATGTGCGGCACGCCGCCGGCATCGATCGCGAGGGAGGTGAACAGTCCGGTCTGGTCGAGGCTCTCGTCGGCAGGCTCATGCGACCACACGCCGGCGATGCGCGAGGCGTACCGCAGGTTGCCGTTGTCCTCGTCGTAGTAGCTGATGCGCGGCAGGCCCGACGGGTCGAGCGCGATGCTCGTGTACTGCCCGACGAAGTCGCTCCCGGTGTGAACGGGCTCGAGCGTGAATGGGGCGGTGGCCCTCGCAGGTGCGGCGACCAGCAGCGAGGCTGCGGTCATTCCGGCCAGCAGCGCCAACAGGGGCGCGCGGGCAGTGCTGTAGACGAAGGGCTGCGCGAGGTTCAAGACATCCTCCGGCGGCGATGAGGTGGGTGGCAGGGTGCTGGCCGCGGGGGGACGGCGCACTCATGGAGACTTGATGAAGTGATGTTATCGCCGCGTGCACGCGGCTGAAAGGGATAACGCTTCTCCGAGATGATGGAACCGCGAGATACGCCAGTCCGTTGGCGACGCGGAAGACAAGTGTGGCGAGCCAGGCCCCTGAGCGGTCCGGCCTCGCTGCCCTGGTCGCCTTGCGAGTGGACTGGTGAAGTGGCCCGCCGAACGACATCGATGGGTCCGGTGGTGTGCGCACATGGGGACATCTCGCCAGATGGCTTATGGTCTAAATCACGGTGGTGAAACAAGTTGTGGCGAATGACAGCACAATTTGTGCAAATACGACCTCGGCGGCGTCTGAGAAGTGCATATCGCAACAAATCCCTTTAACTTGCCATGACATTGCGAGTACATTGGAATGCAATCGGGTACGCGGCGGAGCCTCTGGCCGCCTCGTTCCCAGTCCCACATTCCCGGCCGCGCCCCAGCGCCCCCTTGCGCTGCGGCGATCGGGATTGATGACTCGGTGATTCATGTGTTCCACCGCCGTGGAGAATCGAGTCTCCGCATCTCCCAGCCCCTGCCGCCAGCTGGCAAACGAGGAGGAACTCAATGCGTTCGTCGCTTCGCCTTTTCCTTTTGTGTACTGCGTTCGCAATCGCCGCCGCCGCCCCGGCGCGCGCCGCGCTCACGCCGTACGACGTTCCTGTCATCACGTGTGAGGGCACCAAGACGCTGGCGTCCCTCACGCTCAAGGTGTGCGGTGGAGCTTCGGGCGCTCCTGCAGGCTTGAGCATTCACTGGAAGAAGAAGGCCGACTTCGATCTGAATGGCTGGGCGGATGACGGGACGCTCTGCGAGCTCTCGCTCTCGGGTCAGCCTTCGCTTCAGCATCCGGGCAAGTCACGCTGGGAGCTCCTGCCCAACGAGTGCGAGGATATCATCATCGGTGATCTCAACTTCGATGAGACGGGCCTCTCTGCTCACGGCTGCGGTGTTGAGCCGCTGGAGTGCGGCACTGAATACGTGTTCCGCTGGTTCGCGCACGCCGGTCGTGGTTTCGGCCGTAGCGACTGGGGCGGCGAAATCACCTGCAGCACGCTGGAATGTCCGGTCGAGGGCCGCTGCACTTACACGCAGGGCTACTGGAAGAACCACGGCGGA
>CAZADU010000364.1:0-4149 GCA_964483945.1 uncultured bacterium | reverse complement strand
CCCGAGCCCAACACGCTGTTCAGTGCGTCCGAGAAGACCGCCATCCTGTCGTTCATCCAAGACGGCGGCGGGCTCATCGCGGTGGGCGACCACCACATCTCGGACCGCAACAACGACGGCTTCGACTCGCCGATGATCTGGAACGCTCTGGAACCCACGCTGCTGCTGGGTGTGCACTGGGGCACGGCGGGGGACGCCAACAACAACATCAATCATACGTCGGCCAACGTGAACCCGGCGCCGTCCGACAGCATCACGCACGGGCCGGAGGGCGTCGCACCCGGGTTGGCATTCCATGGCGGCACCACGTTCACGCTCTCCCCCGCGACCAATCCGAGCGTGCGTGGCGAGGTGTGGATGACCGGTGTGGCGCAGACGAGCCTCACCAGCATCATGGCGGCTTCGTCTCGCTACGGCAGCGGCCGCGTGTTCTTCCTGGGCGACAGCTCCCCGATCGACGACGGCAGTGCCAATCCCGGCAACTCGAACATCTTCGACGGCTGGGCCGAGATCGCCGACAGCGTGCTCATCATGAACGCCACGCTGTGGGCCTCGCGGCGTGACCCGCCCGCGGGCGACCTCACGGCACCCGCCGTGACACTGAACGCACCCAACGGCGGCGAGGACTGGAAGGCGGGCTCGTCGCACGCCGTCACCTGGACCGCGACCGACGCCGTGGGCGTGACGGGTGTGGACCTGGTGTGGTCGGCCGACGGCGGTGCGAGCTTCCCCAACGCCATCGCCACTTCACTCGCCAACAGCGGCACGTTCAACTGGAGCGTGCCCGACGTGCCGGGTGGCAGCGTGCGTGTGCGCGCCACGGCGCGAGACGCCGCGAACAACTCGGCGAGCGACGCGAGCAATACCGACTTTGCCATCTCGCGCTGGCAGGTGACCGCGAGCGCGGGCCCGGGTGGCACCGTGAGCCCCGCGGGCGTCACCAGCCGGGCCGAGCATGCGAACCTGACGGTGGACATCACCCCGCTCACAGGCTGGACCATCGCGGACGTGCTCGTGGACGGCGGGTCCGTGGGCGCCGTGCCGAGCCACACGTTCAGCGACATCGCCGCACACCACACGCTGGCCGCCTCGTTCGCCGACGTCGCCGCGCCCGCGGCGTCGCTGACGTCGCCCGCGGGCGGCGAGACGTGGGACGTGAGCACGACCCACGACATCACGTGGAGTGCGTCGGACAACGCGGGCGTGACGTCGGTGGACGTGGCGTGGTCGGCGCATGGGAACGACGGCCCCTGGCAGGCGATCGTGTTTGGCACCGCGAACGACGGCGCGCACGCCTGGACGCTGCCGGCCTCGCCCACCGATAGCGCGATGGTGCGCGTCACGGCGCGGGACGCCGCCGCACTTGTCACATCGGCGACGAGCGGTTTGTTCCGCGTGAACGATCCCACGCTCGGCGTGCTCGGCGTGCCGGCGCGACTCGCGCTGGAGCGCCCGCGCCCCAACCCGTCGCGGCTCGAAACTCAGCTCGCGTTCGCCCTGCCCACGGCCGGCCGCGTGCGGCTGGAAGTCCTCGATGTATCCGGCCGCCGCGTGTGGTCGCGCACGGAAGACCTGCCCGCGGGACACCACGCGTGGGACTGGGATGGAACAGATGCCGCCGGCGGCGAGACCGGCCCCGGGCTCTACCTGGCGCGGCTCGTGACCCCGTGGGGCACGCGCACCGCGCGGCTGGCGCGAGTGCGATGATCGGACACGGCACCCTTCGTTAGTCGTGCAGCTTGCGGCTGCCGCTCGCTGTGGTCGTGTTCATGCGCGGCGGGTGCAGGAAGGCCGGCGCGAGAGTCCGCTATCAGGCCGCGGGACGACCCGGCCGATAACGCTGGGGTCCTTATGTCAGGGAGGCCCCATGACCCGACGATTCCTGTTCCTGCTGCTGGCCGCGGCGATCGCCGCCGGATGCGCCGGCCCCAACAAGCTTGCCGAGAAGAGCCAGAAGGAACTCACCGACGGTGACGTGTGGAAGGCGTGGCGCCTCGCCACGCGCGCACTTGACCGTGAGCCCATGAACCCGCGCGCCAAGGAAGCCGCCGCCGCCGTGGCCGAGGTCATCTCGGCCGACTGGCAGCGCAAGATCCGCGGACTCGCTTCAGTAGACAGCCTGCGCGCCGCCGAGCAAGTTCTGGCGTTCTCGGAGTTCCGCTCGAACGCCGTGACCTACACCACGGTGGAAGTGCCCGTGAGTTGGGCCACGGAGGAGCGCACCATCCGCCGCGCGGCTTCGCGGAACTTCTACACGCAGGGCAAGGCGGCCTCGGCCTCGCACCGGCCCAAGGCGGCGTTCTCGAACTACCATCAGTGCGAGCGCTACACGACTGGCTACCGCGACGCCCAGGCGCTCGCGGCCGCCGCGTACGAACAGGCCGTGACGCGCGTGGCCGTGATGCCGTTCACCAGCGGCGGCACCGGACTGTCGGGCCGCGAGGTGAGCGAGCGTTGGCGCGACGCGCTGGCGCAAGAGATGGCACCGCCGAACGCGCAGTTCACGCGCATCCTCGGCGCCGACGTGGTGGGCAGCCGCATGACCGTCTCGCAGCTCTCGGGCCTGTCACGCGACGAGGCGCTGAAGATCGGCCGCAAGGGTGGCGCGCAGCGCATCGTGTGGGGCACGGTCGGCCCCGTGCGCACCGAAACACAGCTGCAGTTCTTCCGTGACCGCGTCGCACGGCGGATCGTGGAGAAGGCTCCCGACGGCCGCGAGGTCGTGCGCTGGGTCGAGGTGCCCATCGAGGTGATCGCACGCGTGCGCGACGTCGAGGTGGACGTGAACGTGGAAGTGCTCGCCACCCACGACGGCACGCAGATCGCGCAGGATCGCAGCACGCGCTCGACGCGTGCGCGCGTGCTATGGACGTCGTTCGCGCCCGAAGGGGACCTGGGCCACTACGCGCTCGTCACCGAGAGCGTGCGCAAGGAGAATCCCGATCGCGTGAAGGACGTGGAGACGCGCTGGAAGAACGTGTGCGGCGAGGGCACCACGCTGCAGCAGGTGTTGGCCGCGCGGCGCGAGACACGTGGCGGTGGCAGCTGGGATCGCGGCACGCTGGCGCGCATCGCCGCCGGGACCGCGTTCGTGTTCCTCCAGGAACTGCCGCCCGCTCAGGAACTGGCGATGGCAGCACTCGCCAACGGCTGGCAGCCGCTGCAGCGTGAGCTGGCGCGCCTGGACGGCATGGACGACGTGGACCTGGGCGTGGCACTCGGGGACGATTAGCGCGGCACCCCGGCCGCCGCGCGAGTGCGCAGCGCCGGAAGCTCCCAGCATCACACTGTCGCCGGCGTGGCCAGGATGGCCGCGCCGGCGATGGTGTTGGAGGGATCTCATCCCGCCAAGTGCGCGGACTTCGTGCCTTTCGCACATGCACGGCTCTTGCAGTTCACGCTCTCGCCCCGCTCCCGCGAGAGGACCGCATGCTCGCCCGCGTGCGCACGGCCGCGCTCTGGGGACTGGACGCGTTCCCGGTGGATTGCGAAGTGGACGTGGGGCCCGGGCTGCCGGGCTTCGTCATGGTGGGGCTGCCCGACGCCACCGCGCGCGAGGCGCGTGAGCGCGTCTGGCCGGCGCTGCGCAACTCCGGCTTCACCCCGCCCGATCGGCGCGTCACCGTGAACCTCGCCCCCGCCGATCGCCGCAAGGAAGGTGCTTCGGCCGACCTCGCATTGGCACTCGGGCTCGTGCTCGCCACCGAACAGGCGCCACTCACGCGACTGGAACACGCGGCGGCACTCGGCGAACTGGCGCTGGACGGCGCACTGCGTGGCACGCGCGGCACGCTCTCGCTGGCGGAGAGCCTGTGGCGCGCAGGTGCGCGCACGCTCGTCTGCCCCGCCGAAGCGGCCCCCGAGGCCGCACTGGTGGAGGGACTCACGGTGCACTCGGCGCGCAACCTCAGTGAAGCCGTGGCGTGGTTGCGCGGCGATGAACTGCCGCGAGCGAGCCCGGCACCACCTGACCCACACGGTGAGAAAGAGGACGACCTCGACGACGTGCGCGGCCAGGCGGTCGCGCGCCGTGCGCTCGAGATCGCGGCCGCGGGCGGGCACCACCTGCTGCTGGTGGGCCCACCCGGTTGTGGCAAGAGCATGCTCGCCAAGCGCCTACCTTCGTTACTGCCGCCGCTCGAGCACGCC
>CAZADU010000363.1:0-2003 GCA_964483945.1 uncultured bacterium | reverse complement strand
TGCCGTCGCCGTTGACGTCGTAGGCGACGCCGAGGCGCGGGGCCACCTTGTCGCCCCAGCCGACCTCCATGGCGTTTGTCTGGATGTCGGGGCGGAAGGTCGGAATGTCTTCACGCTCCAAGCGAAGCCCCAGGTCGAAGGTCAGCCGCGAGCTGGGCTTCCAGGAGTCCTGAACGAACAGGTTCAGGATGTTGGCGCCGGTCTTGCCAATGGTCCCCAGATCGTCGATCGTGTAGTAGCCAAACGCACCCCGGCCCGTCTGGCCCGTGGCCTCGCTGCGAAAGACCTGGTCCCAGAAGAGGGTGACGAAGCCATTGTTCGGATATGAGAGCTGGACGTCGTTCGTGGCCCGCGACCAGCCCCCGCCGATCTTCAGGCTGTGGGTGCCGGCGGCATGCGCCACCGTCCACAGTTCGAGATTGGCGTACTTGCGAGTGGTCAGGTCGTGATCGTTGACCAGGGAACGCGGCAGGTTCGAGTAGCCAGCCGCGTGCTGGAACTCGGCCGGCACGCCCGCGACACCCACCGACGACGAGTTGTACTCGTAGGTCTGGCTGGTGTTGACGCCCGTGGCCTCGAAGCTGTCGTGGAAGATGCCGGTGCGGAGCGACAGCCAGGTCGAGCTGGAAACCGTGAAGTCCATGGTGCCAGCCGCCGACCACTGCGGGATCTTGAAGCCGCGGAGGTTGTTGGCCACTCCTTGGCTACGGTCTAAGGCCATAGCCGACGGCCTCCAAGTCGAGGCCCGTGTCGGGGTCTTGCCTTGGCGGCTTTGCGGCCATTCAGTTCTAGCGAAAACGACTGACGTGTTGAATAGCAAGAGGCGCGCCGCTTCTACGGGTCTCGAACAATTCCTATAAGATACTGAAACAAATATCTTTAATTGATCGGAACAGGCCAGAGTCCTCCGTCTTAGATTCGGATGGTTGGATTCTAGAGTCGTCATGATTCAAACGTCTAGATCATGTTTGTCGGATACTCTGCCTGCCAGTGGGAATAGTCGAGCGGGCCTGCCGAGCAAGCTCGCCCAGTCGTGTTCCTGGTGGCGCGCCCCGATGGGGGAGACTGGTCGGCTCATCTCGCCGGCATCGTCGCCTTGCAGGTCGCCACGATTTCCTGGACGATCGGAGCGCTCTACTCGCAGTCGGTGTCGAGGAAGCTCCCGGTGCTCACGGCCTCCGCCGTGGAGATGCTGGTGGGCTCACTGGTGCTGATCGTCGAGTCTCGCCTGGTCGGCGAGGATTGGGGCACACTGCGCGCCGCTTCGCAAGACGCCTGGTGGAGCCTGCTGTATCTCGTGGTGTTCGGTTCGCTGCTCGGCTTCACGGCGTTTTCGTATTGCCTGAACGAATTGCCGGCCACCACCGTCGGCACCTACGCGTACGTGAACCCGATCGTCGCCGTGTTCCTGGGCTCCGTGTTCCTCGGCGAGCCGCTTTCGGCCTGGCTGCTGGCCGGCGGGATATTGATACTCGCGGCGGTCGTGCTCACCACACTCGCCTCGCGAACGCCGGCTCCGTCCAGGAGCCCCGATCCCGCCCTCGCGGAATAGTCGGAGGCTCCGAGCACACCCATTCTCATGCCCGCCAAGGAGCCGCCGCTACTCAGTCAAGTTCAACTGCGTGTGGGACAATTCCGTCTAAAATAGGGTTATGGCTACGGTACCGGTGGCGGCTTACCCGCACATCACGAAGACACCCGGCGTCTGCGGTGGCAGGGCCTGCATTGACGGCACGCGCATCCGGGTGATGGACATCGTGGTGCTGCTCGAGAAAGACATGATGCCGGAGGCGATGCGCACGCACTACTCCTCGCGGCCGCTCACCCTGGCCGAGGTCCACTCGGCGCTCGCTTACTACTATGACCACAGGGACGAGCTTCAGGGCGATTTCGAAGAGGATCGCAGGGCTGAAGCCGAGCACGACGGGAAGCGCGAAGAGTATCTGCGACGCCGTGCGAGCCGGTAGGTGGAGATCGCCTAAGCGTAAAGCAGATGCCTCGCG
>CAZADU010000362.1:0-2353 GCA_964483945.1 uncultured bacterium | reverse complement strand
CGCGAAGCGGGTCGTGACGATCTTGTCGGCTCTGCTGCTGGCTGGCTGTGTGGTCACGGGTGGGGGTGCTGCGCCGGCAGCACCGCCCGTGTGCGAACTGTTCGTGCTCGGCATCGCGCAGGACGGCGGCCTGCCACAGGCCGGTTGCCGCAAGCGCTGCTGCACGAGTGGGCGACGAGAGGACGTCTCGAGCCTGGCGCTCGTGGATCCGGCGTCGCGCCGCTGGTGGTTGTTCGACGCTACGCCCGACTTCCCGCGCCAGCTCGAGCGCATGACGCGCGAAGCACCCGGCTGCTCACTGTCCGGCGTGTTCCTGACCCACGCACACATGGGGCACTACACCGGTCTCATGCACCTGGGGCGAGAGGTGATGGGGGCCAAGGCCGTGCCGGTGTGGGCGATGCCGCGCATGCGCGAGTACCTGGCGACGAACGGCCCGTGGAGCCAGCTCGTGAAGCTCAAGAACATCGAGTTGCGCCCCCTCGCCGCCGACTCCGCCGTGAGCCTCGGCGATTCGCTGCGCGTGACGGCGTTTCGCGTGCCGCACCGAGACGAGTTCTCGGAGACGGTGGGCTTCCGCATCGCGGGCTCGCGCGGCTCAGTGGCGTTCCTGCCCGACATCGACAAGTGGGAACGGTGGGACCGGCGCGTCGAGGACCTGGTGAAGGGCGTGAACGTGGCGTATCTGGATGGCACGTTCTTCGACGGCGCCGAACTGCCGGGCCGTGAAATGCGCGACATCCCGCACCCGTTCATCACCGAGTCGCTCGACCGATTCGCCACGCTGCCCGCGGCCACCCGCGCGCGTGTGCGGTTCATCCACCTGAACCACACCAACCCGGCGCTGGTGCGGAACTCCTCCGAGCGCCTGCGCGTGGAGCGCTCGGGTGCTCGCGTCGCAGAGGCGGGCGAGCGGGTGGGGCTCTAGCGAGGCGAGCGGGCTCGCGCCGCGTTCACTTCCCCCACCAGGAGTCCACGCCCGCGATGACCTCGGGCAGGTTCTCGACCGACTCCGGGTATCCGTCCTTCATCGTGGCGTCGATGCCCAGGGGACCCCGGCAGATGGTCCACGCGCCTCGCGTCTCGGTGGTGGCGGGAATCACGTCTCGCGCGCAGTCGAAGCGCGTGAAGATGCCCCACAGCAGCAGTTCGTCGTCGTCCAACGGCACGTCGGGGCTCACCACGGCCAGCAGCTTGACGTCGGCATACTCGGGCCGGCGCACGAGCGATTCCACCACCGCGCGCCCGTCGCCGGCCGCCTGCACCACCAGCGTGCCGCCCCACGCCAGCCGCCACGCCTTCACACGCGAGTCGAACGCGCGCGGGTCGGGCACCGTCGTGAGCAGTGCCGCGGCCGCTCGCGCGGCCGTCACACTGCCGCCGGAGGAACCCACGGGTCGCGCGTGTGACTGCGCGTCGATCACCATCTTGCTGCCGAGGTTCATGCGCCCGCTGGTGAAGTCGAGCGTGTCGAGCGGCACGCCGGGCACCAATAGCAGGTCCTCAGCCGGGTCGAAATGGCGTGCAATCGCCTCGAACACCTGACGGCGGTCGCGCGGGTTCACGTCGGCGTCCAAGAGCACGATGATCTTGGTGAGCGAGAGCTGCCCGGTGCCCATCAGGCCGAGCGCGGTCTTCATGCCCTCTTTGGCATAACGATTCTCGACCGCGACCGCGAGCAGGTTGTGGAACCCGGCCTCGAAGTAGGCCCACAGGTCCACGATCTCGGGGTGAATCACCTTGAGCACACCGGTGAACATGTCCTGGACGGCCTCGCCCATGAACTTGTCCTCCTGCGGCGGCTTGCCCACCACGCTGGCCTGGAAGAGCGGCGCACGACGATGCGTGACCGTCTTCACATGGAAGACAGGAAACGGTGCGGCGTGTGAGTAGTGCCCGAAGTGATCACCGAACGGCCCTTCGGTGCGGCGCTCACCCGGCGGCACAATGCCTTCGATGACGAACTCGGCGTCGGCCGGCACGAGCATGTCGAGTGTGCGCGCCTTAGCGAGCCGTGTGGGACGCCCGCGCAGGAATCCGGCGAACGCCAACTCGTCGATGCCCTCGGGCAGTGGTGCCACGGCCGAGAGCAGCGTGGCGGGATCCGCACCCACTGCGACCGCCACCTCGAGTGGCGCCCCGCGCTTTTCGGCTTTGTGGAAGTGGAACCCACCGCCTTTGCCGATCTGCCAGTGCATTCCCGTGGTCTTCTGGTCGTACAGTTGGACACGGTAGATGCCGAGGTTGCGCTTGTGTGTCTCGGGGTCCTCGGTGAAGACGAGCGGGAACGTGATGAACCGGCCGCCATCGCCGGGCCACAGTTGCAGCACGGGCAGGGAGTCCATGTCGGCGC
>CAZADU010000361.1:0-2788 GCA_964483945.1 uncultured bacterium | reverse complement strand
GCCGCACTCGCTGACGGCGCAGTACCTGGGCAACACGAACTTCACGGGCAGCACGTCGGTGCCCGACCCGCACACGGTGGACCCGGCTGGGGCCCTGATTGTTGTGAGCCAAGTATACGGCGGCGGTGGTGAGCCGGACGCACTGTATACGCATGACTTCATCGAGTTGTTCAATCGCAGCGCACACCCCGTGAGCCTTGCAGGCTGGACCCTGCAATATGCGGCGGCGGGCAGCCAGACGTGGACAGCCACGTCGTTGTCGGGTGAGATCCAAGCGCACAGCTACTATCTAGTGCAGCACGCGGCCGGCGGCGGCGGCTCGACCTCGCTGCCCACACCGACTGCCATCGGCACAACGGATCTCGACGAAGTGTCTGGCAAGGTGGCGCTGGTCAGCAGTCTGGCGACCCTGAGCGGACCTTGCCCGAACACTGCGGTCGAGGACCTGGTGGGCTATGGCGCAACACTGTGCGCTGAGGGCAACCCTGCCGAGGCACTCACCAAAGTCACTGCGGCACTCCGCAACTTCGCCGGCTGTATCGACACCGACGACAACAGTGCCGACTTCAAGCGGGATGTCCCAGTGCCGCGCAACCACCTCTCGTCACCGAATTCGTGCACGTTCACTCTCACGGTGCTCGTGGACCCGATCATCTCGGGCAGTGTAGAGAGGTTCCCGAACAAGGCCACATACTCGCCGGGTGAGGCGGTGTTCCTCAGGGCCGGGGCCGAGACCGAGCTGGAGCAGCTCTTCCACCTCGATCGCTGGTCCGGCGGAGCGACAGCGAGCTGCGACGATCGCGTGTCCGGCGGAACGACGGCGAGCTGCGACACGCTGACGGTCACGATGAACAGCAACCTGACCATCACGGCGCACTTCGTGGCGAATGCTATCGCCGGCCAGATGGTGATCAGCCAGTACTTCGGAGGCGGCGGAGAGTTGTTGACGAGTCTCAAGCACGACTACGTCGAGCTCTACAACCGCGGCAATGGGCCAGTGAACCTGGCGAATTGGACGATTCAGTATGCGGAGGCGACGAGCGACTTGTGGAACTCGACGTCGCTGAATGGCGTTGTCGAACCGGGCCACTACTATCTCGTGCAGCTCCACACGGCCGGTGAGGTTGGCGGGGATTTGCCCCCGGCAGATATCAACGGCGCCCTGAACCTGAACTCCATGGAGGGCAAGCTCGCGCTGGTGAGCAGCGGCAATACGTTCATTGTCAGGTGTCCCATCGGGAGCCCCAGTCTCATGGACTTCGTGGGCTACGGTGGCGCGGATTGCTCCGAGTCAAATGCACCGGCGGCCTCCAGCAGCAACCAGGAAGCGTCGATCCGTGGCGATCTGGGTTGTCTCGAATCGAACAACAACCTTGCGGACTTCGCCAACGGTCCGCCAAGCCCCCGCAACAGCTTGAGCCCCGAGTTTCGCTGCAATATCTGGCTGGGTGTGGGGCCGACGCCCACGGTGATGGCGCTCTCGCTCCCGATGCCGAATCCCTCGCGGGGACAGTTCAACTTCTCGCTCGGGCTTCCCACCGAGGGGATGGTCCGCGTGACGGTGTCGGACGTACAGGGGCGCCGGATCGCATCGCTCCAGGATGGGGACATGCCGGCGGGACAGCATCACCTGTCCTGGAACGGTGTGGGGGACGCGGGCCCGGTCCGGTCCGGCTTGTATTACCTGACGCTCGAGAACAAGGGCCAGCGCATGGTGAGGAGGTTCGTCATCGTGCGTTGATGGTGCACCATTCCTTGAGTGACAGTACATGCACCAGACGTCAAACGGCCGGGCACGCGCCCGGCCGTTTGACGTCGAAGCTGCAGCGAGCCCCAGTGCTAGCGCCCTAGCGGAACCGAGTCTTAAGCGCACCCCATGTAGACCGAATGGCGGGTGTGGCCTTGTTCACTGTGCTGAGGAACACAATCGCGTCGTCGAAGTCCTGACTCTCAGGGCCGCCGTCATCGTTCAGTCCGTCCTCGAAGCACAAGAACCAGTTGCCAGCATTCACGCCAGTACCGGCGAAGACCAGCACGCGTGCCTGCGCCATGGGATTCAGGAAATCCTGGCCGAGTCCCTTCGTAGCACCGTTCTGAACGTAGAAACTGAAGTTCTCCCGATTCACATCGAGATGGGTCTCCTGACCTTCCGAGCCGTTGGTTTCATTGACTCGATTCACGATCATTTTATCGTCCGCGGTGAAGGTACAGGTCGCGAACCAACCCGGGACTGCGCCCACCGGGAGGATGTCGAAGGTCTGGGCTGGATAGGGGTTGTCGGCGTTGTACAGTCCGAGGATGTTGTTGACTGTGTTGTCGTTCAAGACGCCACCCGCTTCCTTCAGCAGTTTGAAGGTCAGGGTGCCGGATACATTGATCTGCCACCGCTGCAGATCTTCCTGCGCGTCCGCGACGGTGATGCCGGGGTTGAGGGAGTTCATCAACGTCTGAAGATTGCCGCTGCTCAGCGTGACCTGCTCCACGCGCAGCGCGGCAGAAGCGGGTGTAGCCGAAGTCGCGACCGCGGCCACAAGAATGAGTGCTGCGAGAGTCGCCTGTTTCACGTGGGGATCCTCCGGAGAGACGAGTTTGAACTCTCTCGCGTCGGTGGGGGCGACGCGGGCTTGCGACCTGCGCGCCGTGAGGTTGCGATGCGGGCTCTTGTGGCTGGCACAGCGAGCCCTGGCACCGCGCCGCTCCCGGACGCACGTCACATCGAAGCTGGATCTGGGGACCCACCGCACCACGCGTGAGGATCGCGCGGCAAGGGTCGCGGTAGGCGGGGTCT
>CAZADU010000360.1:0-3293 GCA_964483945.1 uncultured bacterium | reverse complement strand
TCGTCTAGCGTGCTCCGCTGCGCGAACTCTCCTTCGCGGTCGGCGGCTCCGCGAGCGGCACACGCACGGGCCGGCCCTGCCAGGACTGCAACGCGCCCGTCACCACCGCCTCGCCGGGACGGCCGCGCGGGTCGAACGGGTCGCGCGGCTCGGCGGCACTCCCCCACTTCCAGAAGAACGCTCCGGCCAGCCACTCCGGAGCGTCGAGCGCAGCGACCGCGGCCGCGAGGCAGGCTCGTTGCATCTCGGGGTCGGTGGCCACGGCGGGCTCCTCCCAAGGCCGCACGGGTGCGTCCAGGCTGGGCGCGTAGCCCACCTCGGCGATCAGCACCGGCCGTCCGAAGCGTCGCGCGAGCGGCGCCAGAGAGGCGACCGCGCGCTCGGCACCGCGCGCGAGCACGCGCGGATCACGTGTGCGCTTCTCGGCGAGCGGGGCGTAGAACGACACCGCGATGACGTCGAGCGCATCCCAGAACGGCACGCGCGCGACCTCGTCCCAGTTGGCGTTGTACGAGACGAGTCCGCCAAAGACGCGGCGCACCGAAGCGGCCATCGCCCGCCAGCGCGCGGGGTCTGCGGCGGTCGCACTGGCCATCTCGTGCCCGATGAACACGCCGTCCATGCCCTCTCGCTCGGCCAACAGTGACCAGTGGATCAGCACCTCCTCATAGGCTTCGAAGAAGCGCGGCCAGTCCGCGGCAGCGAATCTCAGGTCGCCGGCCCAGCCGCGAGTCCACACGTGCGGCTTGAGCCACACGCGCAATCCGAGCGAGCGGGCGCGTGCCGCCGCCTCGGCGACCGCCTCGTCGCTCTCGCCGTCGGGGCCGAAGTCGCTGCTGTTGCCGAGGACCGGAACGCGCGGGTCGGCCAGCCATGCGAACGGCGTGAGCGACACCCAGCCCGCACCGGCATCGCGCAGGCGCACCAGCTGCCGCGCAGCACCGGCGGAGAGGTAACCGTGCTCGAGCCCGACCGAGTGCTCCAGGCACACGCCACGCTGGAACCCCTGCGCGGGTCGCCACGGTTCGCGCACGGAGCCCGCGGCCAGCGCCTGCCCGGCCCGCGCGAGGGAGTCGGCGAGCGAGCGGTAACGAGCCTCGACCGCGCGCGACGCCACGCCCGCGACACGGCACAAGCTGTCGAGCGTGCCGGGCGGCGAAGCACGCAGCAGTGCGATCAGCGCGCCGCGGCGCGCGGCCGCGGGTGCGCAGTCCCACACCGCGCGCACGAGCAAGGCGCGCGCCGGTTCTCGCACCAGTGGCGAGCGCCACAACGCGCCGTCGCGCGCCGCTGCCTGCGCCGCCGCGGGCAGTCGTCCGCCCAGGCGCAGCCTGGCGATCGCTCGCTCGAGCGGTTCGCCCTCGAAGCGCCCCGTCAGATGCACGCCGGCCGCGCGCAGGAACCGCGACTCCGGCGCGGCACCGCACTGGACGAGCCGGGCCGCCGCCACACTCCACAGATCGAGTGCTGCTCGTCCGAAGGGGAGCGCGGCTTGGGAGACGACGCTGCCGTCCGTGTGCGTGAGGTGCTCGGCGTGCGTGTCACGCGTCTGCAGGCCCTTGCTCTCGAGGTCCCGGTGCAGCGTGAGGGTGACGCTCGTACCACTCGGGCTGGCGAGTCCCTGCACGTCGAGACGCGCCAGCAGTTCAGCGGCCGCCTGACCCACCGGTCCCGCCGGCGTGAGTCCAGCCGGGGCGCGCAGTCGCACGCCGCCGATGACGCTCAGGCGCAGCGCGCGCTGGTAGCGTTCGCGCTCGGCCTCGCGGTCGCGGTCGAGCGCGGCGTCGTAGCTCCAGGGCCGCGCGACACTCTGGGCAAAGCGACCCGAGCGCACGAGTTCTCCGTCTCGCAGGATACGGAAGTCCTCGTCGCCAAACGAGAAGCCGCCACGGCGCGCGAGCGTCCCCGGCGAGTTGCCGGCCGCGAGGATCAGGAACCAGCGCGGCTCGAGCGGGTTCGGCCAGGACAGGTGGATCGCGTCCAGCGGCTGGTCGTAGAGCCGTCCCTGCCAGCGAAAGCCCGACGCCTCGAATGCCACCGGCAGTGCCGCGACAAGCCGGCGAGTCCAGTCGTTTTCGAGCGGGCCGCCCACCAGGTAGACCGGGCCCGCCGCGAGCCGTGCCTCGCCGGCCTCGCGGTCGGCCAGCACGCGCGTGGAGTCCAGACCGAACACGCGGCTGGCCAGCGTGAGCGCGCGGGCGCGAAGGATCGCGGTCGCGGCGGGGTCGCGCGTGCCATAGACGAACGTGAACGGCGGCGAGGAGGGGATCGCGGCTTCCATCTGCGCACGCGTGAAGCGAGGCCGCTGAAGCTCGGCGGCGAATGCAGGCGTGCTGGTGAAGTCGGCGAGCGTGGCGAGGGTGGCGAGGGTGGCGAGTGTTGCGATGAAGCGCGCAACGGCGGACCCGGCGGACGCACGGTGCGCGGACCGGCGGGTCATGCGCTCGCTCAGCGCGGGATGACGCTCGCGACCTGGAACCGGTACACGTACGTGCGCGGCTGCCCCTCGACGATGAAGACGAGGTCCACGCCGAATGACTTGCCCGAGTAGGTGGTCGCGGTGACGTCCTCGGGCAGCAGTGGCCGGCGCAGCTGCGTCTCCGGCGACGCACCGGGGTCGAGCAGGTCGTCGATCGAGAACACGTAATCCGTGTAGCGCTGAGCTGGATTCACCTGGCTCATCGGCTGCGAGATGAACCGGTCGCGCCAGCGCGTCGTCGAGTGACCGACCCGCACCCTCCGCCCGGTGGGCTCGATGAATTCCGAGTGATCCCAGTCGATCTGCACCGGCCGGCCCTGCACATTCTCGACGCCAAAGTAGAGCGCGTTGGGCGACGGCCGGAACGAGAACGTGAGGTCCCGGTCCCGGAACGAGAAGCCGGTGCCGCCGGACGGCTCGATCATGCGGAACTTGTACACGAATGCGGCGTTGGCCGAACCCGGGATCGCCCCGACACTATCGGCCGCCGACGTCACGGCCGTGGAGGCGTGCCGCTCGGGGATCGTCTGGCTGATGGGAGGCGACGGCGGACTGCCCGGAGCCGGTGCGGAGACACAGCCGCTCACGCCCGAAGCCAGTGCCGCTACGAGTGCCGCAACGAGTGCCGCGATCCAGGATCGACGCATCGAGCGCAGACTAGCGAACACGGCGAGCCCGAGGCAAATCCACCCGCTGCTGGCCCCCGCGAGCCGATGCGCACATCGCGGCGGACGCCTCGCGAGCGGCCGCCGGCTTAGAACAGGCCGGGCTAGAAAGGCGGCGGCCCGGCGTAGCCGGTGAGTTCCACGTAGGC
>CAZADU010000359.1:0-2344 GCA_964483945.1 uncultured bacterium | reverse complement strand
TCGACCTGCGTGGTATCGAGGGAGGCGGGGTCGAACGACTTGTCGCGCGCCAGGTCGAGGATGCGTGCCGTGATCACCTCGGCGCGCCTCTGGGCGGGATAGGCCTGGATCCCGCGCACGCGGAAGAGTTCCACCCCATCGCGCGTGACGGGCGCCGTCTCGGCGATCTCATCGCCCGCGTTCGATGCCGAGGGCGAGAGGGCCTGTGCGACAACCGCGCTTGGGGCGACGAATAGCATCGCGACCACGAGCAGCGCGCGAAGCACCCGGACGACGGCCATCACGACCTCCCTATCGAGCCTCTTTCGAGCGGCGCAGCGCGGGAACCCCGCGGCGCGCAACGCCATGGACGCGGGGATACTAGCCGAGCCCGGGGGTCGGGGGCACGCGGGGGCCGGGGCACGCGCCGCCAGGTCTGACGTGCTTCCGAGCCTTGCCAGCGGCGGCGGCCACCGCGGGGATCCGGCCAGCGCGCTTGCGGGGCAACGCTCGCCCCTCGGTCGAACTCGCGGTCAGCGCTCGGTCGTCCGCCTCGGTCCTCGACGGCGGGCCCGGGCGGGCCGGTATCTCTAGTTGAGGCTGCCGCCGGCCGCGAGTCGGATCAAATAGGCGGCCGCCCGCCAGAGCATGAACAGGAAGCAGAGCCCGCCCAGCACGCACAGCAGGGAGAAGCTCTCCAAGACCCACGCCGGCAGCGTGGACTGCGCCGCGCTCGCTCGAAGCGGCAACGGCCGATCGGACCGCCCTCCAGCAACTGGCTGGGAGGGGATGACGCCTGGGGGCAGGTCGTCGGGGTCGAACTTCATACTGTCTCCTGCGGGCAGCCAGCGTCGAGGTTCCAGAGTTTCAGGAGGACCTCTTGCCTCCCTCTTGCTGGATGCCGACCCGGCTTGGGTGACTCAATTGTGCAAGATGCAACGAGTGACGTCACGTTATTAATTTGTTTCCGATGATTTCGTCCGGCACGCCGCGAAGTTCTTGCCGGGTGCGAACGCTTTGCAAGGCTGACGGCAGCCCGTGGAGCTGGCCGGTCTCCCTTCAGCGCGTCTCCCTCGCCGCTGGCCCTATACTCCGCGCGGCCTCGCACACCGAACCGACCGCCAGACGCCCCAGCCGGGAGCAAGCCCAGCATGAGCCGAGCACAGCCCAACAATCCGCTCCACGGCGTGACGCTCGAGCAGATGGTCCGCGAACTGGTGGAGGAGTTCGGCTGGGAGGGCCTGGCGCGCGACGTCCCCGTCGCCTGCTTCCTGACGAACCCCACGCTGTCGTCGTCGGTGAAGTACCTGCGCAAGGCCACTCGCGCTCGGACGCAGGTCGAGGAAGCATTCATCGCGTACCGGGCCCGACGCGAGCGATGAGGCTGTCTCGCAGTCCCGCCCGCCGAGCGGCCATGGTGGTCGCCGCCAGCACGATCCTGTCTTTGTTCGGCTGCGCCGAGAGCAGCGCACCGACACGGCCCGGTCTCGCCGAGCTCAAAGGCAGCCTGACGCTCACCGGCGTGCTCCGAGACCCGACCGGGGCGACGACCGGGACGCGAGTCGTGACCGACCGAGCGGGATCCGCGTCTACCTCACGCGCTCGGGAACGGTCGTGGATTCGGCGCTGACAGTCGCGGGGACCTACACGTTCGCGGTCGCCGATGGCACCTACCAGCTGCTCCTGCGAACCGGTCCGCTGCGCCATGCGTCGTCTCGGGAGATCACCATCACTTCCAGCACCGTCTTCCTGCGGATCGAACCGTTCCCGATGAGTTCGGTCGGCAGTCTGTCGGGCTCGCCGAATCCGTTCGCGACGACCTTGGCCACGCGATTCGCCCTGGCCTCCCCGACCACGGCCGGCATGGGTATCTTCAGCCTCGCCAACCTGCGCTTGCGCACGCTCGTGGCGGACAACAGCTTCCCCGCTGGGACTCACGAGGTCCGCTGGGATGGACAGGACGACGCGAACCAGGCCGTGGCCGATGGAGCCTACTGGGTCGTCTTCTCGGGCGGCGGACAGAACTGGGCCGAGCTGGTGTTCAAGGGGCCGTGAGGAGTTGTTAGGACGGCGAGCGCGTGGCACGAAAGCGCGTGAGCCACTCCCGCGCTGAGGCCGTTCGAGACGCGGTGGGAGATGGCCTGGCTTCACAAATGTTTGCTCTTGACGGGTTCCCGTCGCGACGCTGTCTCAGGGCGTTGGTCGCTCACTCATGCAAGCGTATTCGCTCGCAATCGCCCGTGCGCCGGCTATCGACGCAACTTCGCGAAAGTTGCTGTCGCGGTGTGTTTCGCCGCATGTGAGGGCAAGCACGAGCGCCGAAAACACGCGTGATAGCGTTGGTGTGCGCCCCCGAGCGCACCCG
>CAZADU010000358.1:0-5220 GCA_964483945.1 uncultured bacterium | reverse complement strand
AGCCTGAGCGCGGTCGCGACCGGCAGCCCGCCATGCACAGCCTGACGAAGTCCCAAAGCCACGCTCTCCAACTAGCGTCGCCAGACGCTCACCGCGGCTCCGGCAGCTTTCGGCTCAGCGCCTCGATGAGCGCCGCCGTCGGCGTCCCTCCGCGCGCCCGGCACGCCCGGACCTCGCGCCAGGCGCCTGCATAGTCGCCGCGGTCGTAGAGCGCGTTCGCCAGCGCGTCGTGCGTCGCGGCGCTCTTGGGGTCCAGTCGCAGCGATTCCTGGAGCACGCCGACGGCTTCTTCTGAGCGTCCCTGCTGCACCAGTGCCAGGCCCAGCGCGCGCTGGAAGCCCGCGTCATCGGCGCTGCCTCGAACGGCCTCCCGGTACTGGGCCACTGCGCTATCCAGCTTCCCCTCCCGCCATAGCGAGTTCGCCAGGTTGTAGTGCGCCTTGGCGAGATTGCGCCGGGTCGGCTCCTGCGAAGGATCGAGCCGAAGCGCTTCCTCGTACGCGACGATCGCCTCGGCATAGCGCCGCTGGCCCGACCGCGCGGTCCCGAGATTGGAGTGTGCTTTCGCGTGTCGGGGCTCGAGCCGAACGGCCTCGGCGTACTGCGCCACCGCCTCGTCGAGCCGGCCGGCCTTTTCGAGGGCAACGCCGAGATTGTTGTGGCTCACCGTGGAGCTGCCGCCCGTGGCGAGCACGCGCTCCCAGAGCGTGACGCCGTTCTTCCACGTGCCGACTTGTTGCCTCGCGGCGACCGAAAGCAAAGCGATCAGCAACACCGCGAGCAAGGCCCCGGCCCTGCGCACGTTCGCCGACCAGCGCGCACGCTCCATCAGATCACCAACGCCCCATACAAGAATCACGAACACGCCTACCAACGGCACGTAGCTGTACCGATCGGCCATCTGCTGTTGTCCAATGCGCACCAGCCCGATCACCGGCGCGAGCGTGATCAAGTACCAGAGCCAGCCGGCCGGCAGGTAAGCCCGTCGCCGGCCGAGCCAGACACCAGCGCAGAGCACCGCCAGCAGCGCTGCTTTCACCGCCACTTCGGCTGCAGACGGGTGAAGCTGGTAGGGATAGAACGCTGAGAGCCCGGCGGGCCAGACTGTCTTTTCGAGATAGCCCCAGTAGCCTTGCACGACATTGGCGAGCCGTATGATCAAAGGCGTATCACTGATCGCACCAGCCGAGCGCTGGGCTGCCATCGCCGCGACACTCGCCGCGAGTGACAACGCGAACAGCGGCAGCTTCTCCATGACCCGCGGCCACCAGTCTTTGAGCCTGCCTTCCCCCGCGCGTGCCAGCGGCCACGCATCCAGGATCAAGAGAACCAAAGGCAGGCTCACGAGCATGGGCTTGGCCATCAGGCCGAGCGCGAAGGCGAGTGCGACGAGTGCGTAGCGCGTGGGGCCCGGCCGCTCGGCGTAGCGCGCGTACGCCCACAACGCAGCCATCCAGAACGTCGTGCTTAGAACATCTTTGCGCTCAGACACCCAGGCCACTGACTCCACGTGCATCGGATGCAGCGCGAACAGCGCTGCGACGACGAGGCTGCGCCACGGCGCCGACGTCATGCGCCGTAGTGCCAGGAAGAGTAGCCATGTATTCGCCAGGTGCAGCAGCACGCTGGTCAGGTGGTGCCCGCCCGGCGCCATGCCGAACAAGCTCACGTCTGTCATATGCGAGAGCCAAGTGACAGGATTCCAGTTGCCGAGCGCTCGCGACGTGAACGCCCACGCCACGCCGCTGGCACTCAGGCCCGCCCGGACATGGGCGTTCTCGGTCACATAGTAGGGGTCGTCCCACTCGACGAAGCCGTGCTGGAGCACCGGCGCGTAGACGGCGCACGTGACCAGAAGCACGAGCAGGACAGCGACTCGCAGTCGCCAGTCAGAGGGCCGCCGGGCGTGGGCTTCGTTCACGAGACGCTGCTCCTGCGATGGGACCGTGGTGCTTGAGCGCTCGGGTGTGCAGGCGAGACGGGCATACCCGCATATTCCGACCCGTGGTCGGCCCTGACAACCGAACGCCGCCCCCACGGGTTTACGCGAGGGCGGCGTTGCTTTACACGTCCCGGGCCTTCGGCCCGGGTGCTTAAGCCTTCAGCTCTGCGATCATGTCGGCCACGTCCTTCGCGGACTTGGCGAGTGCCGCCTGGTCGGAGTCCGAGAGCTTGAGCTGCACGATCTTCTCGACACCCTTGCCACCGAGCACGATGGGCACACCGATGAACAGATTCTTGAGCCCATACTCCCCGTCCAACGCGACTGAGCAGGGGACAAGCCGTTTCTGATCCAACAATATGGCCTCGACCATCTCCACGGCAGACATCGCGGGGGCGTAATAGGCAGACCCGGTCTTCAGCAGCTTCACGATCTCAGCACCACCGTCGCGGGTGCGCTGCACGATCTGGGCGAGGCGCTCGGCGGGGATCAGCTCCTCGACGGGGATGCCTCCGGCGACCGTGTACTTCGTGATCGGCACCATCGAGTCGCCGTGACCGCCGAGCACCATCGCCTGGATGTCGGCGCCCGAGACCCCTAGCTCCATCGAAAGAAATGCCCTGAAGCGCGCGCTGTCCAGGATGCCGGCCATGCCCATGACCTGGTGCTTGGGCAGGCCCGAGACATGAGAGAAATACCAGGTCATCACGTCCAACGGGTTGGTCACCACCACCACGTACGCGTCGGGCGCGTGCTGCTTCACGGCCTCGGCGGCGGGCTTGATGATCTCGGCGTTGGCCTTCAACAGGTCCGTGCGCGACATGCCGGGCTTGCGCGGGAAGCCGGCCGTCATCACCACGACGTTCGAACCCTTCACGTCGGCCAGGTTCGTCGAGCCGGTCATGCGCGCGCCCTTGTGCCAGAGCGGGGCGGCCTCCTCCATGTCGAGCGACTTGCCCTGCGGCATGCCTTCCATTTCGGGGCGGTCGATCAACGTCACGTCCGCCAGGCCTCGCTCGGCGATGAACAGCGCGGCGCTTGAGCCGACGTTGCCGGCGCCGATGACTGCGACTTTGTTTTTCACGGAGTGCCTCCGGGCTTGTGATGCTCCAGGTTTCTCGAGCCGGCGGCCCGCCGCTTCAAGACAGGCCGTGCTCTCAATCAAACGCCGCCGCCGGTCGGATGGACCGGCAGCGGCGGGAAATGCAGCGGCAGTGCTGCCTAGTTCGTCTCGGCCACCGTCGGCACGACATGGACGCGCTTGCGCGTGCGGCCGAAGCGCGTGAACTCCACCTTGCCGTTCACGAGCGCGAACAGCGTGTGGTCCGTGCCCAAACCGACGTTGCGGCCGGGGAAGATCACAGTGCCGCGCTGGCGCAGGATGATCGTGCCGGCGGTCACCGTCTCGCCACCGAAACGCTTCACACCGAGCCGCTTCGCGTTCGAGTCGCGGCCGTTCTTGGTCGAGGACTGACCCTTTTTGTGAGCCATGGTGCGGGGATTCCTCTCGTTACTGCGAGATAGCGGTCACGCGGATGCGCGTGAGGCTGTCGCGGTGGCCGCGGCGCTTGCGGTAGGCGCGCCGGCGCTTGAACTTGAAGATCCGCAGCTTCTCGCCACGGAGGTGCTCGACGAGCACGGCGGAGACCTTGGCACCCTTCACGGTCGGACGGCCGACGGAGATCTTGTCGCCATCGCCGATCAACAGCACGGAGTCGAACGTGAGGTTGTTGCCCGGTTCGCCCGTGAGGCGCGGCACGTCGATGATCGCGTCAGGCGTGACCTTGGTCTGCACGCCGGCGATGTGCACGATCGCGTACATGAGAACCGTGTCCTTTGAGAAGCCGCGGGACGCCGTCCCGGAGCATTCGGAATGAGCCCGCCGGGAACGGCCGGCGCGGGCGGACCCCCGCGCCAGGGCGGCCGAGGGATGATGCAGAGAGCGGGATTTTCTATCATGCGAGCCGAGATGCTGTCAATGTGGCCTGCGACACAGGGTTCCGGGCGTCGGAGCCTCGGTGACACGCCCTTTCCTGAAGGAGTGCACTAGATGAAGGCCATTCAGGCCCTGATTCCCGCTCTTTCGCTGCTGCTTCTGGCTTGCGCGCCGGCCGCTCCCGGGCGACTGGGCGCTGACGACTCGATCGCGGCCGCTCCAGCGGCCTCGGACGGCTCCAGCGCTCCTGCTCCCGCCAAGCCGGCCTCACCCCCACGCGAGGCCAACGCCGACGACCCCTTGTGCGCGCCACTGATCCTCGATGCCGACCCCGGATTCGGTACGCACGTGGTCATGCGCCGGCTGCCGAACCAGGCCGACCTCGAGGAACTGAGCTTCACCAACGGGCTCCGCCAGGTGCTCGTGGCACTGCCCGAGTGGCCCGCGACCTACGCCGCGCTGCGGCCGATCCAGCAGGTCATCCTGCCCCAAGGCACCGAGCTGGTCGTCCTGCTCCCGGGCTGGCCGCCGACTCGTGAGGCGCTCGGGGCCTGGGACCTGGTCGACGCGAACCTGCGCATCATCGTGGTGGTCCCCGGCCCGCCCGGCGACCGCGCGCTCATCACCGAGATGAACCGCATGCGCTCGCTGGAGCGCATCATCGCACAGATGGAGCACCCGTCCCGGAGCGGGTTCGAGCGTCTGCAACGGCCGCTGTCGTTTCGCGTGCTGCGTCGCTGAGCTTCGCGTCAGTTGCGCGTGTACTGCCACAGGGCGCGCGCGAAGATGCACACCCCCACGCCCCACGGCACGGCGCCCACGGCGAACAGCCACGGGTAGTCGGTCGCGCGCAAGGCCCAGGCGAAGATCAGCGTCCCCATGACCGCCAAGACGCTCGCGGACACCATGCTGGCGATCGCACGCTCACGGGCTTTCGCCTGCTCCTTCGTGGCAGGCTCGGGCAAGCACACCTCGGCCGGCTCTTCGGGAGTCGTGTGCTCGGACACTCGCGGTCTGCCGCGGGCGGGGGAACCCGTTCGATGTGGTGGTTCGACGAGTCCCGGTTCGGGGGCCGGGGTGAAGATGGCAGTTCGAGGTTACGGCCGCCTTGCGGCTGCCGCAACCACAAATGTGGCAATGCCGGCGCAGGCGAGCCGAGAGTCAGCCAGCGGCCCTGGAAAGGCATGGGTGCCGGGTACCGCTGGCGCTGGTTCCGGCACCTGAGCTTCGCTCACGTGCCGGGTACCGCTGGCGCTGGTTCCGGCACCTGAGCTTCGCTCACGTGCCGGGTACCGCTGGCGCTGGTTCCGGCACCTGCGCTTTCCTCACGTGCCGGGTACCG
>CAZADU010000357.1:0-1524 GCA_964483945.1 uncultured bacterium | reverse complement strand
CGATAGGCCGGACGGGCGGCGGAGGGCTCGAGGACCACCGTCACGGAGTGATGCCCTGCTTTCACCTGGGTCGGCTCGCGTCGGCTTCGGCATCGATCCCCCGGGCGCCGGGGGGGCACGTTCCACCCCTGCTGCGCAGGTAGCCCGCTCTCAAGTCATTGCGGCAACAGGACGATAACCGCGCGAGAGGGTCCGCCACGGACCCGCTGCGAGAGGAGAGCGGCCCAGCATGGATGTGAACGCCGCGGGAGAAGCACGCGCGGGCGGTCCGGACGACCGCGACCGCATGGTGCCACCCGCTTCCTCCGGCCACGCGCCCGGAGCCGAACCCGTTGCCAAGGACCCGGCGCTCAAGGCGGCCGGGCAGTGGCTGAACCTTTTCGCGCGCACGCTCAAGACATGCCGGCTCTACGACTCGGGCAACCCCGCAGTGCAGAAGTTCCGCGAGGAACTCACGAGCGCGCTTGAGTTGATGCTCCACCAGCACGGCGAGGTCACCTACCGGTTCGCCGCCGAGGACGTGACCTACGAGGGGCAGTCGCTCTACTCGGCACGCTCGCGCGAGGACAACCTCGCGTTCGCATTCTTCCGCGATGGATTGCGAGCGCTCACGTTGCGGCCCGGCATCACGCCCGAGGAGTGCCTCGCCATCGTGGACGCTGTCCTCAGCGTGACGGGCCAGAACCTGGACGACGACGACCTCGTCACACTGCTCTGGGAAGCGAACCTGCGACATGTGGACATCGACTACATCCCCGCCGAGGGCGACACGGGGAGCAGCGATTCGCCGGGAGCAGAGGAGGGTCCGCTGCTGCCGTGGCCCGCGTCCGACGGGCGCGACGACCCGAACGCCGCCGAGGGCGCGACGGCGAGCCGCGACGAAGGCGGTCCCGAGGGTGAACGTTCCGAGGACTGGGCACTCGGAATGCTCACCGAGGAGATCGAGGCCACGTTCGCCGAGTTGGACTTCATGGCGCCCCAGGAAGTGGCACGATTCGCTGGTGAGTTCGAATCCGAGCGGCGGGTTCCGCCGGTGACGGCCGCGCTCGCAGTGACGAACGCGTGCATCAACTCCGGCGCGGACGACGATGACCGCAAAGAGCTGGCGAGATTCGTGCCCCGCGTGCTGCGAGCCGCGATGGCCGGCGGCGACTGGACCGACGCGCGCGAGGCACTGCGCATGATTCGCCTGCTGGCCAGTCGCGAGTGGTCCAACGAGATGTTCGTGCAGGAAGTGCTGCAGCCCGTGAGCATCGCCCGCTGCGTCGAGAAGCTCGACCAGCAGGGCCCGGCCGCCATCTCGGCGTTCATCGCGTTCGCGCACGAGCTGGGCGACCCGGCCGTGGACTGGCTCACGCTCGTGCTGTCCGAAGCACAGGCGCGCATGACTCGCCAGCTCGTAGCCGAGGCGATTGCCGTGCGCGTGCAGGACAACCCGGCGCGGCTGGCACCATGGGTCAACGACCAGCGCTGGTACGTGGTGCGCAATGTCGTGCACATCCTGGGCTGGGTGCGCAGTCCGAG
>CAZADU010000356.1:0-7161 GCA_964483945.1 uncultured bacterium | reverse complement strand
GAACGGAGCGGTTGGCTCTTCCTGCTGGTCGAGGCCCTCGGCTGGGCCGGACGCACGATCACGCGGCAGAGCGGCGACGAGCTGGCGAACGACGCGGCCACGCTTGTGGGTGATCCGCTCCAGGCCACGAGCGGCTGGTCGTTCGATCGCTACGCGCAGGCCACCGGGCGCGAGGCGCAGGAGCTGCGCGTGCTGTGGGCGAACGACCGCGACGCGTTCTACGAGCTGCTGTCACGAAGCGACGACTACCGATTCGGTTTCTCCGGCTCGGACCCGCTCGAATCGTTCGACTCCTACCGCAGCGTGCACGAGTCGTCGCAGGACCGCTACCAGCGTTCGCGCTATGCCGAGACCGTATTGTGGGTGAATCACGTGGTCGCGGCGTTCGATGCGCTGCGTGCGGCGCGGAACCACAACCTGCCGCTGCGGCGTGACCTCGAACTGCGTGTCGGTGGCCGCTTGCGCCCGCGCGGTAGCGAAGTGCGAGCCGTCCTGGTGAGGAGGTTCTGAGCATGGGTCCGTTGCTCGTCGCCGCCGTATTGCTCGTCGCCGGCCCCACCATGAGCGTTGCCGCACGGCCTTCGGCCGAGCCCACGAGCATGCGGCTCGAGTCGTCGCCCTTCGGCGCGGCCGGACCGGAGTGGGTGCTGTATGAACCGTCGCCGATCGTTTCGCGCCTCGCCCTCGCCGCGGGCAGCATCACCGCGCCGCGCGAGCCCAAGAAACCGAAGCAGGGCAAGGACAAGAAGCCTCGCCCCGAATCGGCCGAGTCCGACGAGGGACTGGGCCCCGAGCGCACGCAGATCCTGCTGCGCTCGCTCACCGTGCCCGGCTGGGGCCAGGCCACGCTGGGCCACCGCGGTAGTGCGCGCACGTTCGCGCTCGTCGAGACCGGCATCTGGACCGCGTTTGTGGCCTTCCGCGTGCAGCAGGCGATGCGCACCGACACCTACCTGCGCACCGCGCAGCTCTCGGCGGGCATCGACCTGCACGACGACGACGACGAGTTCCGCCGCATCGTCGGTGCGTATGCGAGCAGTGACGAGTACAACCTGCTCGTGGTCTCGCGCGACGCGGCGAATCTGTACCTGAGCGACCCCGACAACCCCGACATGGTGGGGTACCGCGCCTACATCGAGCAGAACTCGCTCAAGGGTGACCAGTCATGGCGGTGGGCGGACCAGCCGTCGTTCCTGCGCTACGGCGACCAGCGGCAGTTCGCGCAGAAGGCGGGGCTGCGGGCCAACACCGCGCTGGGACTGGCGATCGCGAATCGCCTGGTGAGCGCGCTGCATGCCGCCCGGCTCGCCGGCCGACAGCAGGAGCAGCTCCAGGGCTGGCGCCTCGAACTGGAGCCAGGGCTCGCCGAGCCGGGCCGGTTCCGCGCGGCGCTCACGAAGAACTTCTGATCGCGCGAGCGAAGCGCGTGACCCCTCGGGCGGGACGGAGCGGAGTCGGGGCCGCGCTCGCCGCCGTGTTGCTCGCGACTGTGGCGGGTGCGATGGCCGCCCCCGACAGCGCCCCCGACAGCGCCACCAACCGCGCTCCAGCCGGCTCCGATACGTCCGCCGCCACGCCCGCCATGGTGCCTGTCTCGCCGGAAGCCGCGGTGTTCCGCTTGCGCGAGACCCAACGGCTGGAATCGTCCGACTCCGCCGTGATCGTGGAGCCGTCGGGTGTGCTGGCGGATGCGTTCGGCCGCGTGTGGGCGAGTGATGCCACGCTCAACGTGCTGCGGCGGTGGGAGGCCTCCGGTCGCCGGCTCGACGAGACCGGTACGCTCGGCAGCGAGCCCGGCCGCTTCCGCCGGCCAGGCACGCTCGCGCGCCTGGGCTCTCTCGGTGTGGCGGTGCTCGACACCGAGAACCAGCGTGTCGTGAGCTACGACCATCAGCTGCGCGTCCTCGGCGTTCTCGTGGACCTCGCTGCACCGGCACTCGAGGCGCGAATCGGCCGCGTGCGCCCGCTGGGCATCGCATCCGATCGCGGCGGGGCGATGCATGTCGTGGACGCGGACCGCGACCGCATCCTGGTGTTCGACTTTGCGGGTACGTACCTGCGCGAGATCGGCGGCTTCGGTTCGCGTGCCGGCGGTTTCGCGGGTCTGATGGCGGTGGCATGCGACCCGCACGGCAACCTGGTCACGGTGGAGCGCCCGCGCGCACGCCCGCGCAAGGGTGTGGCGGCCGACACGGTGGTGGGGCGCGCTCGCGTGCAGTGGTTGGAGCCGGGCGGGCGCGTGCTGGCCGCGCGCTGGACCCCGGTGTGGTCGGCGGGCGGCAGCGAGGCCGCGATGTCGCTCGCGGTGGACGACTCGGGACGCGTCGCGGTCGCCGGCCAGCGCTCGGGCCAGCTGTTCGTGTTCGGACGGGACGGCACGCTGCTCGTCCAGCTCGCCGGCCTCGGTTCGCCGAGCGCGCTCGGGTTCGCACCGGACGGCACGCTGCTCGTCGCCGAGCCGGCGAGTGCGCTCGTGCGCCGGTTCGCGCTCGAGCGCGTTTTGCGGGACTGAGCTATGCCGGCAATGGCCGCCGGCCCATGGTTTCGCCGGTGGGTGCTCATGACGTGCGTCGTCGTGAGCGCGACGGTGGCGAGAGGCAACCCTGCATTCGCCGCGGGTGACCCCGCCTGCTTTGTGGCGCCCATGGTGCCAACGCCCGGCGTGGCGGTGATGCGCCTGCCGCGCAACTTCCTGCGCGCGGGCAGCGACTCGGTGTGGTCACGCGACGGCGACTGGCTCGCGAATCGCGACTACCGGCTGGACCGGCTGAGTGGTGACATGCGACTGCTGCGTGCATTGGCACCGGGCGAGACGCTGTGGGTGCGCGCGTGCGCGCTGCTCGAGCCGCCACCGCTCGAATACGCGCGCCAAGTGTACCGCCCCGCGCGGCCGCTCGGAGCCGTGCCCGAGTCGGTGATGGTGCCGCTGGCTCCTGCGCCCCGGCCCGCGACCGGGCGCGACGTGGGCGCGGCCCCGGCCGGCGCGGCGCTCGGCGTGAACGGCAACAAGACGATCGCGGTGGACTTCGGCTCGTCGCAGGATGCCGCACTGCGCCAATCGCTGGACCTGTCAGTGACGGGCACGCTCGCGCCGGGCGTGGAACTCACGGGTGTGCTCACCGACCGCGACACGCCCCTGGGCGTCGATGGCAGCACGCAGGACCTGCGCTCGCTCGATCGCGTGCTCGTCGAGCTGCGCGCCCCCGACGGCCGCGGCTCGCTCGGGGACATCCCGGTGCAGGTCACACGCGGCGAGTTCGCGCGGCTCGACCGGCGAGTGCAGGGCGTGTCGGGCGAGTGGAGCCCGGGCGACCTCACGCTGCGTGCCGTGGCCGCCGGCGCGCAGGGCGAGTACACGCGCGTCCAGTTCAATGGAGTGGACGGCCAGCAGGGCCCGTACGTGCTGCCCGGCCGCGACGGCGGCACGGGCGTGACCGTCGTGCCCGGCAGCGAGATCGTCACGGTGGACGGCCAACGCATGACGCGCGGCGAGGCGGCGGACTACGCCATCGACTACGACCGCGCGCGCCTCACGTTCTCGAACCGCCGGCCCATCTCGTCCGCCTCGCGCATCACGGTCGAGTATCAGTTCTCGCTCGTGCGCTTTCGTCGCAACCTCGCCGCGGCTTCGAGCGAATGGACGCACGGCCGCTGGACCTGGTACGCGCATGGCCTGCGCGAGAACGACGATCCCGGCCGCCCACTCTCGGGTGCGCTCGATGGTGCGGACCGCATCGCCCTGGCACTCGCCGGCGACTCGCTCGCACTCGGCGTGGGTGCGGTGCCGGGGGTGGGCGACTACGATTCGGTGCGGGTGGCCAGCGAGCTGGTGTTCGCGTTCGCAGGACTCGACTCGGGCGCATTCCTGGTGCGCTTCGCGCGCGTGGGTGAGGGGCTCGGCGACTACGCGGATTCCGCATTGGTGGGCGGCCGGACGGTCTACCGCCACGTCGGCCAGGGCTTCGGCGCCTTCCGTGTCGGCCGGCTGCTGCCACCGCCCGAGGCGCGCTCGCTCGGCGCAGTGGGCACCGCCGTCCACGCGGGGCCGGTGCGACTCGAAGCCGAGGGCGCGCTGTCCAGCCTTGACCGCAATACACTGTCCGCACGGGACGATGGTGACAACCACGGCGGTGCGGGACGCGTCGCGCTCTGGAGCGAGGGGCGTGTTCCGTTCCTGGCCGGGCGCGTGGGTGCGAGCGCTGCGTTTCGCACCGTCGAGCAGCGCTTCTCGTCGTTCTCGCGGCTCGAGCGACCGTTCGCCGAGGAGGACTGGGGCCTCCCGGTGGGCAGCGACCTCGAACACCAGAAACGCGGCGACGCCATGGCGTGGTGGCGTCCGGCCGAAGGGCGCGAGGTGGCGGGGGAGTTGTCGCGGCTGGTCACGCCCGACGGCTACGACGGCGTGCGGCGCGAAGTGGGCGCGCGCTGGGGCGCGGGCGCGCTCGCCGCGCAGGCGCAGTGGCTCGAAGCGGCAGGCGAGCAGTCGGGCCTCGGCTTCGGCGAAGGCGGTCGCTCGCGCGCGACCGGCGAGCTGCGCTGGCGTGGGTCCTGGTGGGCGCCGGCGCTGCGCGCCGAACGCGACAAACGTCGCACGCCGGGGGACACGGCTGCGACCGAGGACCGCGTACGCTCGCTCGATGCCGACCTCGGGACGGGATCGAAACTGCCGTTTCGTACCACCATCGGAGCGGGTGTGCGCACCGACCAGCGCGATGAGGGTGCCCGCGAGTCGCGCTCGCGCACACGCACGTGGCGCGCCGAGGTGGAAACCCCGGGTGCCGCTCCGCTGGGTGCCGTGCTGCTGGCGAACCGGCGCGACACGCGCGACGAGATCACCGGTGCTCTGGTGCGGCAGGACCTGGCCAGCGTGCGATTGCGCGGTGACTGGCGGCCGAAGGGGCTCTCGGGCGCGTTGCAAGTGGAGCGAACCGGCGAAGCCGAGAACCGGCGTGAGCGCACGCTCACATTCGTGGGCGCGGGCAATGGCAACTACGATTCCACCGGAAACTTCGTCGGCCCGGGCGGCGACCATGCGCTCGTGCTGGTGGTGAGCCCCGACCTCGAGCGCTTCGCGCGCACGGCGACCAGCGCGCGTGCGTCGTGGTCGTTCGGCTCATCAGAGTCGTGGCGCGGCTCGCGCGTGGAGTTCACGCTCGAGGACGAAGCGCGCCGGCGCGGCGAGGGGCAGCTTTCGGACGTGTTCCTCTCGCCGGGTGTGGCCGCCGGCGACACGGGGTTGGCGCGTGGCACGATCGCCCAGCGGCTGGAGGCCGAGCTGGCACCGGGCTCGCGTGTGGCGGCGCTCAAGCTGCGCGCCGAGCGGCGCGTCAACGCCGATCGCTCGTTCCAGAACTTCGCGCAGACCACCGACCAGCGCAGCGGGTCACTGCGTTGGCGCGCCCGGCCGGCCGCCACGGCAAGTGCGGAGGCGGAGGGACGGGTGATCTGGCAGCGCGCTACCCAGGCACAGGTCTCGGGCGCGACGTTCGAGCGTACGCTGGTCGAGCAGGCCGGGACCGCCCAATGGATCTGGCAGCCGGACGTGCAATGGAAGGTGGCCGCAGCGCTCGACGCGTCGTGGGCGCGCACGCCGGGGCAGACCGAGCCGACGCGCACGCTGCGCATCGGGCCCGACCTGGGTGCGGGCGTGGGGCGCGCGGGGCGAGCCGAGCTGACGGTTCGCCGCGCGTTCGTGAGCGGCCCGCCGGCATTGGGCCTGCTGCCGAGCGCGGATGCCGCAGGCGCGGCGCGCTGGGATGGCACGGTGCGGTTCGACTACCGCGTCCACCAGAGCACGACGATCGGGTTCGACACCAGCGTGCGAGAGCGGCCGGGGAGGAAGACGGTGGTGACGGGACGTGCCGAAGTGAGGGCGTTTTTCTGATGAACACGGTGGGTGTCCTGCGGATGTCGCGGCGTGCATCGCGCGTGCAGCCGCCGCGATGGGGCCGCGCTCTCATGAGTGCGGCGCAGGTCGCGGCGTGCGCGATGCTGGCGCTCGTGGCGGGACCGCGTGGTGCGGCGGCGGCGCCGGCGCCCAGGCTCGAGGTGCACGGTTGGCCGCTCGCCTCGCGCGAGGCCGATGCGCTGTTCGCCCCGGCGCTGCGCGCGCCGCTCGACAGCGCGGTGCTGGCCGGCGCGCTTCGTCGTGCCGCCGTGCGGCTGCAGTCGGCAGGCTGGCTCGACGCCTCGCTCGGCGCACAGTGGGACACGGTCTCGCGCCGGCTCGCGTTCACGGCCGAGCCGGGCGAGCGCTACCGCTGGCGGTCGGTCACACTCGCCGTACCACGCGAGGATTCCGCCGCACTCACGGCCTGGCTCGCGTTCCCGATCGGAGAGCCCGCCGACCCGCGTCGACTTCAGCCGATGGTGGACGGGGCCCTGCGCACTGCCGAGTCGCGCGGGCACGCGTGGGCGCAACTCACGCTCACCAGCTTCGAGGCCGACTCGGCGCAAGTGGACGTGCGGCTCTCGGGTGCGCTGGGGCCGAGCGTGAAGGTGAGTGGGGTGCGCATCGACGGGCTGCTGATCACGCGGCGCGACGTGGCCGAGCGTGCGCTCGGCCGGTTCACCGGTCAGGTTTACGACCCGGCGGCCGCGCGCGCGGGCGCGGCGCGCCTTGCCCAGTTGGGCGTGTTCTCCCGCTCGGAGTTCATCGCGCTGGAGGGCGGACCGCAGTGGACGGCGGGCACGCTCGCGTTCCGCGTCGAGGAGCCGCGCTACAACCGCTTCGAGGGTGCGGTCGGCGTGCAGGGTGCAGCGGGGCTTGTGGGGCTCCTGTCACTCGAGCTGGGCAACCTGCTGGGTACTGCGCGTTCGGCCGAACTGGGCTGGAGATCGCGCGGTGTGGGGCGCACCGACTTCCGCATGCGCTATGCCGAGCCTTACCTTGCGGGTCTGCCGTTCCGGCTGGAGCTGGCGCTGGACCAGGAGCTTCAGGATTCCACGTACACGCGCACGCGCTGGGGCGGACGCCTCGCGCACGTGCTCGGCTCGGGCGACCGCATCGATCTGGGTCTGGAAGGAGAGCGGGTGGTGCAGACTCGAGGCGAGGTGAGCCGCGCGGATCTCCAGAACACGCAGTTCGGCTACGAGCGCGACGGCCGCGACGACCGCGTCACGCCGCGGCGCGGCACTCGGCTCCGCCTCACGGGCACGGGG
>CAZADU010000355.1:0-6886 GCA_964483945.1 uncultured bacterium | reverse complement strand
CCTCGACCCAGGGTGCCGCGCCGCAGCACGAAGTCAGCGCCTCGCGGGCTTCAGCCTCCGACAGGCGATCCAGTTCGGCCACGGTCACGCGATCACGCCACGCGCCCGTGCAGGCGCAGCCTCGCTACGCCGCCGTCGGGGAAGATGTCGAGCCGCACGTGCGTGGCGGTGATCGCAGCGGCCAGGTCCCACGCGTGGCGCGCGTGCGGCTGCAGCGTCGTCTGTGCCAGCAGCGGCTGCCACGTCACGCCGGCCACGAACTGGTCGCCGTCCGCGCCGGGTGCATCGCACCACGACAGCGAGGCGCTGCCCGGGGCGTTGCCCTTGAAGTGGTCGGTGTCGAGTTCGATACGCTCGATGGCACCGCGTGCGGCGAGCCTCAGGATGGTCCAGTCATTCCCCGCGACTCGCCTGCGGCGAGTCTCCCAGCCGTCGCCCATGTGGGTGGAGCGACCCGGCAGGATCAGGTTCTGCCGGTGGCCGAAGAACATGTCGCTGCACACCATCACGTAGCCGCCATGCTCGAGCGCGGCGAGGTCGAGCGAACGCCCCGGAGCGATCAGCACGGGCGAGGGGCGGACCTCGCCGTGTACGCGCAGGCGCGCCACGCCGCCGTCGGGGAAGATGCTGAAGCGCAGATGGGTGATGCGCTCGGGACAGCTCACCGCGAACGCATTGCACGAATCACCGGCCAGCGGCGAACGCGGCAACAACGAGTGCCAGTGCACCGAAGCATCGGCGGCGAGTTGCACGGGGTCGGGCACGCCGTCGGCAGCACACCCTTCCAGCTCGCACTGTTCCGGGTAGTTGCCGCGGAAGAATGAGGTGTCCACCAGCACGCCTCGCACCACGCCCGGCAGTCCCAGCCGCAGGAGGCACCAGTCGTGGCCCGGGACACGTCTGCGGCGGGTCTCCCAGCCGTCCATCCACTTTCCGCGATCGGTGTACTCGTGCTCCTTCCACACGGGCGCGGACGCCTTGAGCAGCGACTCCTTGGGTGCGAAGAACTCATCGTTGGCCAGCAGCACCGCACCGCCCAGCCGTTCGGCGGCGAGGTCCACGAGGTCGGTGAACGCGGGTTCGCTCATACGGCGGTGGCCTCCCGAGTCAACAGTCTGCCGTGGCCGGTGTCCACACCGCTGTCGCGGCTGAAGACGCGCGTGCCCCGGACGTAAGTGGCGTGCACGACTCCATGCAGCCGTGTGCCGTGATAGGGCGTGAGCGGGTGCCGATGCTGGAGCACGGCACCGTCCACGAGGAACGTCTCGTCAGGGTCCCACACGACGAGGTCGGCGTCATGACCAGGGGCGATGGCACCCTTGCGCGCGCTCAGGCCCACCAGCCGGGCGGGTACGGCCGAGAGCCATTCTCCGAGCCGCTCCAGCGCCAGCCCGCGCGCTTGCATGCCCGACCAGACCACGGGCAGCATGAGCTGCAGCGAGGCGATGCCACCCCAGGCCGCCATGAAGTCGCCGCTCTCTCGACGCTTCATCTCGGGCAGGCAGGGCGAGTGGTCGGATGCCACATGGCCCAATTCGCCGGAAATGAGCCCGTCCCAGAGCGCTTCGCGCTCGGCGTGGTCACGGATGGGAGGGGCGCACTTGTACTGCGTCGCTCCGTCGGGCACCTCATCGGCGGAGAAGTGCAGGTAGTGCGGGCAGGTTTCGGCCGATATCGCCACGCCGCGTGCACGCGCCGCGCTCAACACCGGCAGCGTGGCGCCACTGGAGACGTGCACGATATGGACGCGGGCTCGTAGCTCGCCCGCGAGCCGTGCGAGTAACTCGACCGCCTGCACCTCGGCCGCCACGGGCCGTGAAGCCTGGTAGACGGCGTACTCGCGCGTGCTCGCGGGCGCGGCGGCCAGCGCGGCCGGTAGCTCAGCGTGTGCCATGAGCAGCGCGTCTCGCGGTGCCAGGACAGCAAGCGCACGCGCCACGTCAGCTTCGTCGCTGGCAGGGAACTCGTCCACGCCCGAGGGGACGAGGAAACACTTGAACGCCAGCACGCCAGCTTCGTGAAGCGCGGCCAGCTCGTGCGCATTGCCGGGGATCACGCCACCGAGGAATCCCACGTCCACGCTGCAGCGGTCGCGCGCAGCCGCTCGCTTGGTCTCGAGTGCCGCGACGTCAACCGTGGCGGGGATGCTGTTCAAGGGCATGTCGAGCAACGTCGTCACCCCACCGGCGGCTGCGGCGCGCGTGGCGGTCTCGAAGCCCTCCCACTCGGTGCGGCCCGGCTCGTTCACGTGCACGTGCGTGTCCACCACGCCAGGGCCCACGACGAGTGTGCCCACGTCGGTGAGCGGTACGCCAGGCGGCGGCGTGTCGTGCGCATGGAGTGCGATGATGCGGCCGGCCTGTACCTCGACCGTGGCGCTCGCCAGGCCGCGGGGAAGCAGCATGCGGCTGGAACGCAGCGCCCAGTGGCTCATGCGGTGCGCGCCCAGAACTCGCGCACCAGGTTCGCGGCCACCTCGCGCCGGTAGTCGGCGGTGGAGCGCACGTCGTCGATGGGCGTGATCTCTGCTCGCAGCGTGTCGAGTGCGGTCTCGATCGGCGCGCCCGAGGCGAGCAGTGCCTCGGTGCGCGGCAGACGCACGACCGTGGGGCCGACGCTGCCGAGTGCCAGCGCGGGTGAGTCGCCGCGTACACCGGCCAGGACCACCTTGCTGATGGCCTGCGCGGCGCGCGTGCCCACTTTGCGGAACCACTGGCGGCCCTCGACGGTGGGCACTTCCACCGCGGTGATCAGTTCGTCGGCGCGTCGCACGCTCTGGCGGTAGCCGGTGTAGAACGACGTGAACGGTACGCGCCGCTCGCCTTCGCTGCTCTGCAGCACCAGCTCAGCACCGCTCACCGCCCACACCGGCAGCGAGTCGCCGGCGGGCGAGGCGTTGGCGATATTGCCGCCCACGGTGCCGCGGTTCTGGATCTGAGCACCACCCACCGTGTGCGCGGCCTCGACCAGCATGGGCAGCCGCGTGCGCACGAGCCGCGAGCGCTGCAGGTCGGTGAACGTGGCGAGCGCGCCGATCACCAGCCGGTCGCCCGAGGTGGTGATGCGCCGCAGCGCGGCGAGTGGGGTGAGGTCCAGGTAGCGCGCGCCGGGCTTCTGGCCGAACTGGAGTGCCACGTACAGGTCGGTGCAGCCCGCGAGCGGCGCCGTCCCGGGCTCGTCTCGCAGCACGCGCAACGCGCCCGCGAGCGTGCGCTCGCGTCGCAGCGAGAACTCGCGCGTCGAAGTTCTCACCGGGCGTGCTTCTCGGTATGCGCCGCGAGCACGGCGCGGTGGATGGCCTCGTAGCCGGTGCAGCGGCAGAGGTTGCCCGCAAGAGCGCCACGCACTGTGGCCAGCGTGGGCTTGCGCTCGGCGTCCACGAGGGCGAGGGCGGCGAGTACGACGCCTGGTGTGCAGATGCCGCACTGCGAGCCCACCTCGCGCATGATCGCCCGTTGCAGAGGATGGTCGCCCGGCAAGCCCTCGATGGTGAGCACGTCGCAGCCCTCCACCTGTGCGATGGGGATCAGGCACGACACCACGGGCAGGCCGTCGACCAGCACGGTGCAGGCACCGCACTCGCCCTCGCCGCAGCCTTCCTTGGAACCGGTAAGAAGTAAGTCCTCGCGAAGCACATCGAGCAGACGCCGCATCGGGTGTGCGTCGAGTTCGCGCGGGCTGCCGTTCAGCGTGAACTTCACCGGGCGTCTCCTTCACGTGCGGGTTTAAGCCGGGGTGCCCGCATCAGCCTCTCGGGCGTGGCGGGGATGGCGCGCACGTCGAGCCCGGCGTGCCGGATGGCGTTCACGATTGCGGGCGCGGGCCCGTCGATGGGCATCTCGCCCACGCCCTTGGCCCCGAACGGGCCGCCGGCGTAAGGGTTCTCGAGCATCACCACCTCCATCGGCGGTGTGTCGAGCGTGGTGGGGATGATGTAGTTGGTGAGCTGCGGGTTGGCCATGCGGCCGTCTCGCATGACGACTTCCTCCAGGAGCGCCCAGCCGATGCCCTGGGCACTGCCGCCCTCGATCTGCCCCTGCGCCATGGCGGGGTGGATTGCACGCCCGAACTCCTGCACAGCGATGAACTTCGTCACACGCGCCTCGTGCGTGACGGGGTCCAGCTCCACCTCGGCCACGTCGCAGCCCCACGCGAACGTGGCGTAGGCGTCGCCTCGGTACGTCTGGTCGTTCCACTGGCGGCCTTCGGGGGCGCTGTACTGTTCCTCGATGTGCAGCCGGCCGTGCTGCGCGTGGTGCTCGGCGGGCGAGGTGCTGCCGAGTTGCTCGCGCATGCGCTTCGCACAGCGCTCGAGCAGTCCGCCCACCACCATGCACGTGCGCGAGGCCACCGTGGGGCCCGAGTCGGGCACCACCGACGTGTCCGGTTGTGCCACGTCCACCTGCTCATAGGGGATGCCCAGGGACTCGGCGACGATCTGCGCCAGCATCGTGCGCGTGCCCTGGCCGATCCCGGTGTTGGCGACCAGGATGCGCACGCCGGCGGGCGTGGTCTCGAGTCCGGCGCGCGAGCCCAGCATGACCTCGCCGCTGCCGGTGAAGCCGGCACCGTGATAGAACAGCGACAGCCCGATGCCGCGTCCCGTGCCCGCAAGCTTCGCGCGCTTGCGGCGGAAGCCCGAGCGGCGCATGGCGGCGCGCAACACTTCGACGGCACTCGTGTCGGGGCCCAGCTTCTGCCCCGTGGCGGTGGTGTCGCCGGCCTTCAAGGCGTTGCGCAGTCGCAGTGTCGCCGGGTCCAGCCCAAGCTCCCCGGCGATGCGGTCCATGTGCACTTCCATGGCGAACTGCGTCTGCGGCGCGCCGAAGCCGCGAAACGCGCCATTGGGTGGGGTGTTGGTCATGACCACGCGGCCCTCGATGCGCGTGTGGGCACAACGGTAGGGACCCGCGGCGTGGATGACGCCTCGCGACAGCACCACCGGCGACAACGTGCAGTAGGCACCACCATCCATGAGCACATCCACCTGCATCGCCGTGATGCGGCCCTCGCGCGTCACCCCCGTGCGGTGGCGGACGATCGAGGGGTGGCGCTTGGTGGTGGCGATCATGTCCTCGACGCGGTCGTAGATGATCTTGACCGGGCGGCCGCTCTTCAACGCCAGCAGGCAGGCGTGCGCGGCGATCACCGAGGGGTACTCCTCCTTGCCACCGAATCCGCCGCCGGTCTCGGTCTGCACCACGCGCAGTTCGCCCGCGGCCTTGCCGAGCAGCACCTTGAGCGCCTTCAAGACGTAATAGGGGCATTGCATCGAACCGTAGAGCGCCATGCCGCCGGGTTCGGGCACCGCGATGACGCCATTGGGCTCGATGTAGACGTGCTCCTGCGCTCCGGTCGTGTAGGTGCCCTCGATGACGAGGTCGGCACGCGCGAGGCCACGTGTGAGGTTGCCCTTCTCGATCAGGATGTGCTTGAAGACCTGCTGCGACTGCTCGGGGTCGAGCAGGGCGGGCTCCGGTTGCTCATGCAGCGTCACCGTGGCGGCGAACAACGTGTCGCGGTCCTCGTGCGCCAGCAGCAGCACAGGTTCGGCCGAGTGGCGGATCAGCTCGGCGACCAAGCAGGGTTGGTCGCGTTCGATCAGCGCGATCAGGTTCTCGCCCGGGATGTCGCGATGATCCACGACCGTGAAGCCGGTGGTGTCGAAGCTCAATGAGTAGCCCGTGAGCCGGCCGCGCGGCGTGGTGGTGCGCACGGTGCGGCCGTGCAGCATGCCGGGAAAGCTCAGGTCATCCGCGAACAGGGCCGCTCCGGTGGCGCGGGCCATGCCCTCCTTGCGCGCGACGTTCGTGCCGACGGTCTGCATCCGGCCACTATAACGCGAGCCCGTGAGCTTGTCCGGCCACCCCGACTCGGTGCGACGCGACAGGGGCCGGCCGGACGCCGAACCCCATGGACGGCTGGCGCGTCGTGCGAGTGGCGCGCCCCTTCATGTCGCCACGGGTAAGCGGTCAGGCCCGCGGGCGCGATTCACCTCCGCGCGGTAGGATGCGCGCGTCCTGCGCCGCCACACGCACCACACCCTTCCATCGCACGGAGCGACCCTTGCGCACCGCTTCCGAACTCGGGCTCGAGCCCACGTCCGTCACCCCGGCGTCGCTGTCGCGACTGGCCCAGGGCCTCATCGGTTCAGAAGTGCTGCGCATCGCCACCGAAGTGCGAGCGATGATGGCCTCGGGCCGCGATGTGTTGAACCTGACCGTGGGCGACTTCGACCCGCGCGAGTTCCCCATGCCGGTGGCGTTTCGCGAGGGCGTCAAAGCCGCGCTCGATGCGGGGCACACGAACTACCCGCCGTCCAACGGCGTGCCCGAGCTGCGCCGCGCCATAGTGGAGTTCATGCGGCGCGAACTCGAACTGGACTACCCGCTCGAGTCCGTCGTGGTGGCGGGTGGCGCGCGGCCGCTCATCTACGCCACGTACAAGACGCTGGTGGACCCGGGCGAAGCGGTCGTCTTCCCGGTGCCGTCGTGGAACAACAATCACTACGTCTACCTGACCGGGGCGCGCGGTGTGCCGCTACCGGTGCGGCGCGAGAACGAGTTTCACCCGAGCCCCGAGCAGATCGCCGCCGTGCTGCCCGAGGCGCGACTACTGGCACTGTCCTCGCCGTTGAACCCGAGCGGTACGAACATGAAGCCAGACTCACTAGCCGCCATCTCGCGCATGGTCGTGGACGAGAATATGCGTCGTGCCCTGGCCGGCCAGCGCCCGGTGTATCTGATGTTCGACCAGGTCTATTGGTCCACGTCGTTCGAGAAGGGTCTGCCGCTCACCCCACCTGCGCTGGTGCCTGAGGTGGCGCCGTACACCGTGCTGATCGACGCCATCTCCAAATCGCTCGCCTCGACCGGGCTGCGCGTGG
>CAZADU010000354.1:0-2761 GCA_964483945.1 uncultured bacterium | reverse complement strand
GACATCTCACCGACCGTGGGCCCCCACGGCAGCTGCTCGCCGGCAGCACCAAGACCGGTGAAGCGAGTGAGTGCGATGATCACGTGGCCGTCACCCCGCACGCCGAGCGCAAGACGGGAATCGCGATGGTTCAAGTCGGCGCCTCGCCCGCGCGAGCGCAGCTGCCACGGCAGCTCGCCATCGCCCACGAGCAGCGCCGGGTAGGACTGGAATGCCAGCTGTGCACGCGGACGACCATCGCCCAGCGCGCCTGCCTCCACGAGCGAGACGCGCCCCTGGGCATCCACGACGAACCCCATACTCAGTGGGCCGCTGCCAGGGCGTTGCTCCTCGCGGCCGTCTCGCACGAGCCAGCCCCACGGCTGTCCCGTCGCGAACTGGCCTGCGTTGAACGCGGCGAGGCCATCCGCAGGCAGGCTGTCCACGGTCCACGCGCCGCGCATGCCATGATCGCGCGTGGCGGTGCGCAACTCGAACCGCACCTGAGCGGGGTCCAGGCGCAGCACGGTGGCGCGCACGGTGGCGAGCGGCCCACTCTTCGCCATCGGTGCTTCGGCGCGCCACACACCGGGGGCGACCGCCTGCCACAGCAGGTTCGCGACCGCGGCAAGCGGAAGCCAGACGAGCATCAGAGCGTTGCTTCGATCAAGGGCTTCAGCGCCGCACAGCGCTCGAGAAGCAAGTTGGCCTCACTCGCCGAGTAGACGAAGTAGACATTGCCAGAGCCCGGAATGCGCAGGCCCTCCGCTTTGATCTTCGCCAGTTGCTCCTTGGCGTCGGGCTGCTTCTGGAGCTTCTCGATGTAGTTGCAGAACTGGATCGCCCACTCCTTCCACGTGAAGTAGGCGACATCGTCGCCAAGGGCTGCCGTGTCGGAGCCCTTCGCCACCGCGTCGCGGGCCAGCTGATGCGCGTCATACTTGAGCGGGTCTAAGCCGCACTTGTGCGTGACCATCGAGTCCATCCGCGCGGTCATGCGTGCCATGTGCTGCTGCATTTCCTCTGGCTTCGCATTCGCGGCGGATTCCGACCACTCCATCGCGATCTTTTCCGCATCCTTCGACATCGCGACCTGTTGCGCGCACTTGTCGCGCTGTTCCTTGGGCGGCAGCGAGGCAAGCAGCTTCTTGGCCTTCTCGCGCTCGGCGAGCTCGACCTCCATCCCCTTCTGGAACCGGGTGAGTGATTCGACGGTGACCTCGGGGGTCATTCGCGACTTGACCGGACCGGTCGCGGTCTCGGCCGCGGGCTTGGGCTTCTCGGTCTTCAGCACCTTCGAAGCTTTCTGCTTGAGCGCGTCCCCCCAGCCGGCATGCGAGGGGGCGGCGAGCACGGCGAGCAATGACAGCGCCGCGACTGAGACGGCCCAACGGTGAAGAGGCTTCATGACGAGGGTCCTTTCAAGGCGCATGTGAGGGGACTCTTGCGGTGCATCAAAGCTTCGCGAACTCCACGCGACGGTTCATCGCACGGCCTTCGGGTTTGGCGTTGTCGGCGACGGTCTGGGTGTCGCCCTTGCCCTGGGTGGCGAACCGGTCCGCGGGGATCGCGAACTGGTCGCTGAGCACGCGTGCCACGGATGCCGCGCGCCGCTTGGACAGATCGAGGTTGTCCGCGGCCGAGCCGACGTTGTCGGTGTGGCCGGTGATCGTGAGCTTCGCCGGGGGGTTGGCCTTGAGCCACGCGGCGACCTGCCGCAGGACTGGCGCGGACTCCGGGAGCACCACGTCGGAGCCGGTCGCGAAGCGGATGCCGTAGGTCACCAACTTGCCCCCCGCGAGCAGGTCCTGCGCGGGCTTGCAGCCTTCGGCGTAGCGCACGTTGGTGATCATGGGATGCGTCGACGCTCTCAGCCGGACCTCGAGCGCCACCGCGGGGCCGTTCTGGTCCGTCACCTCGGGCAGGTTCACCAATCGTTGCTGGTCCATGTACACCTTGAGGCCCTTGCCGCGCGCCATGAGCATGACGTGGTGGCGGCCCTCGGGCGTCTCGCTGCCCTCGAGCGGAGTGTCGGAGAAGAACTCGCCGCTGCGGAAGAACATGCTATTTCCATGCGGATAGGTCGCTTCCCACACTAGGTGATCGCTCTTGGACACGCCGCGCACGTTGAGCGCCGAGCCCATGGGCTCCGTCCCGTAGAAATCGAACTCGAGCGTCCAGTACTCGGGAAGCGCCGCTGCCTCGGGTAGCCGCAGCCGGATGGTGCCGTCCGGGCTCATGCAGCGCAGCCAGCGCTCGCCCGCGGACTCCGCCACCTCGAACGTGCCGATCACCGGCTTCCACCTTACGGGGAACTCGCCGAGGTCGTCCTGCGTGAAGTCGTCGAGCACGATGATCTTGTCCCCCGGCACGTAGTCGAACTTGGTCGAGACCTCCGAGACCTTCGACACCTTGGTACTCGACGCGCCGGCAGCCGGTGCCGGCGTGGCGGCGGCGGCCGGTTCGGCGCTTGCGGGAGCCGCGCCCGCGGAGGGCTTCGCCGTGGCGGGGGCCGTCGCCTGCTCAGCCGCCTTGGCCGCGGCGGCCTGTTCCGCCTTCTTCTTCTGCTCGTCCATCTTCTTCTTGAGCGCGTCCCCGAACCCCGCGTCCGCGACCGGGACGCAGAGGAGTGCGGCGAGGAGCGCGGCGAAGGGAAGGACGAACCGTGGGGGCAGATGAACCGACATCGGGACCTCCGTAGATCCTGAAGGCACACGGCCCCCCGAGGGGGTGCCGTGCGAAGGGCTCGCTCCCGGATGTCGTGTTCGGCGTCGGGAGCCGG
>CAZADU010000353.1:0-1726 GCA_964483945.1 uncultured bacterium | reverse complement strand
GCGGAAAGTTCGCATTGCAGTGGCCAGAAAAACAAAGGCTAAGCGCGAACCCCAACCGGGTCGTAGTGCGCCCGCTCCGGTCTCAGCACCCCCACGGATACAACGCGTGAAGCAGAAACGTTCTGTGGCGGCAACCTCGCGGCCGACGGCAACTCCAGTGCTGACACCTCCCGCCGCACTGTTAGCCTTACCGTCTTCAGCGCCTACACTGCTCGGCCCGACAGAATAGTGGCATTCTTGTCGCGAATTCAGTTGCTGGGGCTCGGATTGACCTGCCTCGCGACTTGAGGGCCGGCTGACAATTGAAGCAGATGGCTCGCTTGAATTGATCCTCGAGCTCGCGCTGGAGATCGACGCAACAGGGTCCGGGCATCACGAACACCTTCGCTTGGTGCGGTCACGTACAGATCAATGGCCGCATTCAGCTTAGATTCGTCGATGCTGTCGTCATTGGCGCCAGCATGTGCGACAGCCTCGCTACGCGAGACCGGTATACCCCATGACTGCACAGACCGGAGCCCAAGGTGGTCAGTATTTCTCGTCGGCGCTTCGTCTCGTTGGCGCCGACCGTGATTGGTGGCGCGTCGCTATTGTCCGCCTGCGCTTCGGGAACCGACCCGAAGGACTACGAAACCGTCGCCGCAGATATCAGGCGCAATGGCTCCGCCGTCGGCACTGGAGGCGTAGCCCTCAGCCGGGAACTCGTCCGTAACGCAACGCTGGCGCCCTCCAGTCACAACACCCAGTGCTGGAAGTTCGCGCTTGAGCCCCAGTCGATCACTGTCCTGCCGGACCTGCTGCGGCGTTGTCCCGCTGTGGATCCGGACGACCATCACCTCTTCGTTTCACTGGGCTGCGCTACCGAGAACCTCGTCCACGCGGCATTGGCTCACGGGCTTCAGGGCGAGGCCGCCTTCGACGTCACACGCGAAGCCATCCGTGTGACGCTGGCGCCTACCCGAGCCGAAGTGTCCCCTTTGTTCAACGCGATTCCTGCGCGCCAGTGCACGAGGGGTGACTACGACTCGAAGCCGCTGAGCAACGAGGAACTCGGCCTGCTCGAGCGCGCCGGCACATCAAGCGGTGTACGAGTACTGTTGATCACCGAGCGCCTCGCGGTTGAGCGCGTACTTGACTACGTCGTGAAGGCGAATTCCGCGCAGATGGCAGACCCCGCATTCGTCCGGGAACTCAAGTCCTGGATTCGCTTCAATGGCGCCGAGGCGGCTCACAAGCGAGACGGTCTCTACAGCGCAACCACGGGAAACCCGAACATACCGACCTGGCTGGGCGAGCTGGCCTTCGGCTTGCTATTCAAGCCAAAGGGCGAGAACGACAGGTATGCGCGCCAGATCCGCAGCTCTGCCGGTATCGCGGTGTTCGTCAGCCAGTCCGCCGACAAGGCGCATTGGGTCGAAGTGGGACGCTGCTACGAGCGCTTTGCGTTGCAGGCGACGGCACTCGGGATCCGCAACGCGCTCATCAACCAGCCAGTGGAAGTGAAGGCCGTGCGGCCACAGTTCGCCACGGCGTTCGGACTGATAGACCAGCGCCCTGACCTTGTCGTGCGATTTGGTCGTGGCCCGGCGATGCCTTCCTCGCTGCGCCGACCGGTTCAGGCCGTGCTGGTCTGAGCCGTCAGGCAACGACGCAGGAATTACTGACATGACATGGATCATCTGGGCCGCACTGGTTCTCGGCGGGTTCGTGGCCGCTCTGCTGGTGA
>CAZADU010000352.1:0-4233 GCA_964483945.1 uncultured bacterium | reverse complement strand
CTGGCCGGCAAGCGCTCGCCGAAGATCATCCGGCTCTAGTTCCGACGCGTTCATCGCGCGACTCCGCGCACCCCGGATGCTACCCAGGCGAGCCCGAGCGCGAGTGTGGCGTAGAACGGCACCGCGCCGGAAGCACCTTGGGTGACCGCCCACGCCATGGCGGCCAGTGCACCCGTGGCCAGCAGCCACTCGGCTGAGCCCGTACGCGAAGTGGGGGCGGCCCGCCTCGGGCCTGCGTTGCCCTGCTTGGGCGTGCGCACGAAATCGCCAACGGTGTTGCCGAGCCCCTCGACCACCGCGCGACTGAGCTGCCACGACAACCCCGCGCACAGCACCAGTGCGGCCAGCGCATCCACCGAGGCGGCAGCCCGAGTTCGCCCCGCGCGCCGTGCGCCGAGCCACAGGAACGCCGCGACCGGCACCGTGCCCGCCACCACCAGCGTCGCATGCAGGGCCAGAGCCCAGGTCAGCGGCAGCGCGGCCGCACCGGCCAGCACGGGAACCATCAGCGTGGCGAGCAGCAGCAACAGCGGGTAGCTGGCATTGGAGGTCAGGTGGAACACCGCCTCGCCTCGCACGCGGCGAGACAGCGGGGCGGCGAGCACGCCGCCCAGCAGCTTGCGGGCGGTCTGGAACGCGCCCTTCGCCCAGCGATGCTGCTGCGTCAACAGGGCGTCCATGCTCCCCGGAAGTTCCGCCGGCACCACGACCGTCACTTCGTACGCGAACCGCCAGCCCGCGAGCTGGGCGCGATAACTCAGGTCCAGGTCCTCGGTGAGCGTGTCGTGCGACCAGCCGCCGGCGGACTCGATGCAGGCGCGGCGCCACACGCCGGCCGTGCCGTTGAAGTTGAGGAACCGCCCGGCGGCCGCGCGCCACGGGTGCTCCACCAGGAAGTGCGAATCCAGCATGGCGGCCTGTGCGCGTGTGAGCAGGCTCTCGTCGCGGTTCAGGTGCCCCCAGCGCGCCTGCACCATGCCCACATCGGGTGCTGCGAAGGCGGGGATCATGCGCCGGAGAAAGTCCGGAGCGGGCACGAAGTCGGCATCGAACACGGCCACGAACTCCGCCTCGCTCGAGGCCAGACCGTGCGCCAGCGCTCCCGCTTTGAACCCCTCGCGCGTGCCGCGCCGCACGTGCTGCGCGTTCACGCCTCGATCGCACGCGGCCTGCACCGCGGCGCGGCCGAGCGCGGCCGCCGCCTCGTCAGAGTCGTCCAGCAGCTGGATCTCGAGCCGGTCACGTGGCCAGTCGAGCGAGGCGGCCGCAGCGACGAGGCGCGCGACGACCTCGGACTCGTCCCGTACCGGGAGCTGCACCAGCACGAGTGGCGCCTCGCTCATCGCGGCTGGCGCTGGCGTGCTTGGCGCCGGACAGCCGGCGCGCGACAACACCATCGGCCAACGATGCCCCGAGTAAGCCGCGAGCGCGGCCTGGCAGACGGCGTAGAGGGCCGTGGCGGGGAACGTGAGCAGAGCGGAGACCAGTGTGGTCTGCGGCATCCTTGCGGGACCTCGGACCCTGCCAGAGCAAGCCGGGAGGACGGTGCGCAGCGGAGCGCGGCAGCGAGACCGCGCGAGGGCGTGAGCGTGGAGCCTCGAGGGTCGCCCGTGGCGGGCGGCGGGGGGCGCTGCCCCCGCCGCACCGTTCCGGACGGACCGCTCAGTTCATCACTTCGAAGTCGGCGTCCACCGCGCCGTCGCCCTTCTTCTTGGGTTCGCCGCCGGCGGCTGGCTCTCCCTCCGGCGTTCCGGTGCCGGAGGCCGGCCCGGCCTGCTGGTAGCGCTGCTGAGCCGCCTGCATCCACGCCTTCGCCAGCTCGTCCGTGGCCGTCTCGATGGTCTTGACATCCTCGGACTTGACCGCCTCGCGTGCCGCCTGGATCAGCGCTTGCAGGGACGCCTTGCTGGCGTCGTCCAGCTTGGCGCCGTGCTCGGTGATGCCCTTCTCCACCTCGTACGCCTTGGCGTCCGCGCCGTTGCGCGCCTCGGCGAGCGCGCGGCGCTTCTGGTCGTCCTCAGCATGCGACGAGGCGTCGTCCACCATGCGCTTGATGTCGTCCTCCTTGAGCCCCGAGGACGCCTCGATGCGGATGCTCTGCTCCTTGCCGGTGTCCTGATCGCGCGCCGAGACGTGCAGGATACCGTTCGCGTCGATGTCGAACGTCACCTCGACCTTGGGCACGCCCTGCGGCGCGGGACGGATACCGTCCAAGTGAAACTTGCCAAGGCTCTTGTTGCCGCCGGCCATCGGGCGCTCACCCTGCAATACGTGCACCTCGACCGACGGCTGCATGTCGGAGGCGGTCGAGAACATCTCGCTCTTGCGCGTCGGGATCGTGGTGTTGCGCGAGATCATCGTGGTCATGATGCCACCCTTGGTCTCGATGCCCACCGACAGCGGTGTGACGTCCAACAGTACGACGTCCTTGACGTCGCCCGACAGCACCGCACCCTGGATCGCCGCACCGATGGCCACGACCTCGTCGGGGTTCACGCCCTTGTGCGGTTCCTTGCCGAATATCTCCCTGACCAGATCCTGCACGCGCGGCATGCGCGTGGAGCCGCCCACCAGCACGACCTCGTCGATCTGCGACGGGCTCAGGCCGGCGTCATTCAGCGCCTGCACGACCGGGCCGCGGCAACGCTCGATCAGGTCGGCGACGATCTGCTCGAGCTTGGCGCGCGTCAGCGAGAGGTTCAGGTGCTTGGGCCCGTTCTGGTCCGCCGTGATGAACGGCAGGTTCACGTCCGTGGACAGGGTGCCGGACAGTTCGCACTTGGCCTTCTCTGCGGCCTCCTTCAGCCGCTGCAGCGCCATGGGGTCCTTGCGGAGGTCGATGCCCTCCTGCTTCCTGAACTCATCCGCGAGCCAGTCGATGATCTTCTGGTCGAAGTCGTCTCCGCCCAGGTGCGTGTCGCCGTTCGTCGAGCGGACCTCGAAGACCCCGTCGCCGATCTCGAGCACCGAGATGTCGAACGTGCCGCCGCCCAGGTCGAACACCGCGACCTTCTCGTCCTTCTTCTTGTCGAGGCCGTAGGCGAGCGCGGCTGCCGTGGGCTCGTTGACGATGCGCTTCACGTCGAGCCCGGCGATGCGACCGGCGTCCTTGGTGGCCTGGCGCTGGCTGTCGTTGAAGTAGGCGGGCACGGTGATCACCGCCTCGGTGACCTTCTCGCCAAGGTAGTCTTCCGCCGTCTGCTTCATCTTGGTGAGGATCATCGCGGAGATCTCGGGCGGCGAGAACTCCCCATCGCCGGCCTTCACGCGCACGTCGCCGTTCGGACCAGAGATGACCGAGTAGGGCACGAGCTTCATCTCGCTGCTCACTTCGCCGTGGCGGCGGCCCATGAAGCGCTTGATCGAGTACACCGTGTTGGTCGGGTTGGTCACGGCCTGACGGCGCGCGACCAGGCCCACCAGGCGCTCGCCGTTCTTGGCGAACGCGACCACCGACGGCGTGGTGCGGAATCCCTCGGCGTTGGCGATGACCTTGGGCTCGCCGCCCTCCATGACCGCCACGCACGAGTTGGTGGTGCCGAGATCGATGCCGATGACCTTGCCCATGACCTTCCCTTCCTGGCCGCCGTGCGGCCTATCAGCTGATGGCCACGCCCGGCCGGAGCCGGGCGTGGCGGAGTCGTCTTCTTGGGATGCGGACCCGCGAGACTAACCGGTCTGCACTTCGATCTCACGCGCGCGGGCCTCGTCGGCCTTGGGCACGTGTACTTCGAGCACGCCGGCCTTGTACGACGCCTTCACCTGATCGCCGCTGACCCTTGTGCCGAACTTGAACGAGCGTTCGAACGTGCCGTGGCTGCGCTCGACGCGGCTCAGTGAACCCTCGGCGCGCTGCTCCTCGCGCTTGCGCTCGCCGCGCAGCGTCAGCGTGTCACCTTCGAAGGTGACCTTCACGTCCTTGGCGTCCATGCCCGGCAGGTCAGCGCGGAAAACATACGCCTCGGGCGTCTCCTCGACATCCACCGGCATCGTGGCCGGCGACCCCACGGAGCGGGCGGCCGGGGAAGTGAGCAGGTCCCCGAACAGGCGGTCCAGTTCGTGACGGAAGGCGAGTTCGGAAGTCTCGTGGCGGGGCGTCCAGCGGATCAGCGACATGGCGTGGTCTCCTGACTGAGTCACGATGTGTAGGAGCGGTCTCACCGGCGGGGGCCTGCCCCGCCGCGTGGCGGTCTTCGACCTTTCCTACATGGCAGCCATTGTGCCAACAGGGAG
>CAZADU010000351.1:0-5161 GCA_964483945.1 uncultured bacterium | reverse complement strand
GCGCAAGGCGGTCGAGCAGAAGGGGCACACGCTGATCCCGCTCAAGCTCTACTTCACACGCGGGCGCGCCAAGATGCTGCTGGGAGTGGCGAAGGGCCGCAAGTCGCACGACAAGCGTGAGGCCATCGCCGAACGCGACGCCAAGCGCGAGATGGACCGCGCCAAGCGGCGAACGAGTCGCGGCGAATGAGACGCCGGCTCCACGCGGCCGCCCTGCTCCTTGCCGCGTCGGTGAGTGCTGCACTCGCCGCCGCTTCGCCGGCGCCCGCACCCAAGTCGCCGCGCGCCGTGGCTGACAGCGCACGTGTGCCCGCGGGGTTGGGCGTACCGTCCGCCCCAGTCACACGCTTGGAAGGGGTTCCCACCGTGGGCGCGATCGACCTGGCGCGACTGCTGGGTGCGTCGCGTACCTGGCGCGCGGACGTGCGCAAGCTGGTGCTGCGCTCGGGCGACCACCGCATCACGCTCACCGCCGACAACCCGTTCGTCATCGTGGATGACCGCACGCTGCGGCTCTCGCGTCCGGTGACGACGCGCGCGGGCGAGTTCCAGGTGCCCGTTGAACTGGCGCGGCTGCTGCCCGAGGGCGGCTGGCCACGGCTCGCCTACGACGCCGACGCGCGACAGTTGCGCGTCGCACCGCGCGATGGGTTCCTGGGCGAGCCGCGCGTCGAGGTGGCCGCGGGAATCACCACGCTCGTGATTCCCGCCGAGCGCGCCGAGGCGGCGGCCATCGTGGGCCGCAGCCGCGCGCGCTTCCGCGTGCGCGTGGCGGGGGCACTCACCGGTGCGCTGCCGGACTCGTTACCGGACCAGGGGCTGGTGCGCGACCTGGCCGTCTCTCCCGCAGGCGGCGGGGTGACGTTCGAGCTGGCGCTGGACCCGGCGGCGGGAGGCTACCGGCTCGAGCGCGAGCCCGAGGCGGGCCGCGTGCGCGTACTGCTGTCTCGCTCCTCCGGCGGTGGCTTCGAGCCGTTCGCGGCCGAGGGTGGGCCGGGACCTCGTGTGCTGCGCACGGTCGTGCTGGACCCCGGCCACGGCGGCGACGATGCGGGTGCAACGGCGGAGGGCGCCGAAGAGAAGGCGATTGCGCTGGAACTGGCACTGCGCGTGGCTGACGAGTTGCAGCGCCGCGGCGGTGTGCGCGTGCAGCTCACGCGCCGCGACGATCGCGGGCTCGCGCAGGAGACGCGCGCCGAGGCCGCCAACCGCGCGCGCGCCGACGCCGTCTTGTCGCTGCACATCGGCGGCTACGTCACGCGCGAGGCCGCGGGCTGCGTGGCATGGGTCGCTCCCGCCGAGCGCGCGGGCAGCGTCGAGGCGGCCGCTCGCGCGGCGGGCCTTGTGAACCTTACGCCGTGGCGCGACGTGGCATTCGATCGTGCGGTCGAAAGCCGCGGCCTCGCCGAGGCCGTCACCACGTCGCTCGAGCGAGCGGGGTTCGGGCCGGGTGCGGTGCGTGAGCGGCTGCCGCTGCCGCTCCTCGGCGTGACCGCACCCGGCGTGCTGCTCGAGTGCGGCTCGCTCGGCAACCCCGAGGAGCGGGCACGGCTGCTGACGGCGACCGGCATTCGCGACCTCGCTCGTGCGATCGCTGACGGCGTGTTCGCCTGGCAGAGGGGAGACTAGCGCGTGCGCCGGGGACTGATCCTGTTTGGCGCGGTACTCATAGCCGCGGTGCTCGCGTGGAAGACGTGGACGGAGCGCACGCCGGAGCTTGTGCTGGCGCCGGTGTGGTCGGACTCCACCGGCACGGGGCTGCGTGCGATCACACTGTGGTTCGGCAGCCTCGATGGGGACAGCCTGGTCAGCGAGATACGAGAACTGCCCGAGTTGGCCGGCGTGCACGAGCGCGCCTCGGCCGCCGTGGCCGCGCTGGAACATGGTTCGCGCGCAGGCGGGGCGCGGGTCATCCCGGCCGGCACCACGCTGTTGCATGCGTTCCTGGACGATGCCGGTTTGCTCACGCTCGACCTTTCGCGCCCGTTCCGGCAAGGTTTCGGCGGTGGGGCACGCACCGAGGAGTTGGTCATCGCCTCGCTCGTGCGCACCGTGTCGGCCTGCGTGCCCGAGGCGAAGCGCATCCGCATCGTGTGCGGTGGCGCGGCACTGCCATCGCTCGGCGGGCACTTCCCGCTCGACCAACCGCTCGATCCCGAAGATTGGCTGTGAAGCCCGGTGAGGAGGAGGCCTTTTTGCACCTGTGCCCTTGCACCCGTGAACGGTGACCCGCGTCCCATCGGCGTGTTCGACTCCGGCATCGGCGGGCTCACTACCGTGCGCGAGTTGTTCGCCGGCCTGCCGCGCGAGTCGGTGATGTACTTCGGCGACACCGCCCGGCTGCCGTACGGCAACAAGTCGAAGGAGACGGTCACGCGTTTCTCGGTCGAGATCGCGTCGTTCCTCGTGCGCCAGCACGTCAAGTGTGTGGTGGTGGCGTGCAACACCGCCTCGAGCCACGCCCTGGACGAACTGCGCGACCGATTCGGCGTCCCGGTGATCGGCGTGATCGAGCCCGCAGCGCAGGCGGCCGTGGCGATGAGCCCGCGCGGGCGAATCGGCGTGGTGGGCACGCTCGCGACCGTGGGCAGCAACGCCTACGCCGAGGCCATCGCGCGCAGGGCACCCGGTGCCGTGGTGACGCAGCGCGCCTGCCCGTTATTCGTACCTCTGGTGGAGGAGGGCTGGCTCGACCACGACGTCACCCGTCTGGTGGCCGACGAGTACCTGGCCGAGATGCAGTTGGCCGATCTCGACAGCCTGATCCTCGGCTGCACGCATTACCCGCTGCTGGCGCCACTGCTGCGCGCCGCCATGGGCGCTGGCGTGAAGCTGGTGGATTCGGGTGCCGAAGCCGCGCGGGCGACTGCCGAACTGCTCACCGAGCGCGACCTGCTGGCACCGGCCGGCGCGGACGAGCCGCAGCACCACTTCTTCTTAAGCGACGAGCCGCGTCGCCGCAGTTTCGCGCGCGTGGCCGAGGCGTTCCTCGGCCGAGCGCTGCCGCGTGTGACCGTCGTGGACCAGACTGACCTGCCGTGGTTCGAGCGCACCTCCGCGCCCACGGCCTCATCCCCCGGAGATCGCCCGTGACCCGAAAGCCTGCCGCAATCCGTGAGCACGAAGCCAAGGCCCCCGAAGCGGCCAAGTTCGAGCGCCACGATGGCCGCGACCCGCGCCATCCGCGCACGCTCAAGATCGAACGTGGCGTCTCGTCGCACGCCGAGGGCTCTGCGCTCATCAGCATGGGCCGTACGCGCGTGCTGTGCACGGCGAGCGTCGAGGACCGCGTGCCGGGCTGGATCCGCAACACGGGCAAGGGCTGGGTGACCGCCGAGTACGCCATGCTGCCGCGTGCGACCGGCGACCGCATGCCACGCACGAGCCAGACCGGAGGGCGTGCGCAGGAGATCCAGCGCCTGATCGGGCGCTCGCTGCGCGCCGTCACCGACATGACCGCGTTCGGCGAGCGCACCATCACGCTCGACTGCGACGTGCTCGAAGCCGACGGCGGCACGCGCACGGCGGCCATCAACGGCGCCCTCGTGGCATTGCACGACGCGTTCGTGTGGCTCTCGAACAAGAACCAGCTCGCCAAGCCGCCGCTCCTGGACTCGGTCGCCGCGCTCTCGGTGGGACTGGTGCAGGGGAACCCCTGCCTCGACCTCGACTACATCGAGGATTCGGGCGCCGACGTGGACATGAATGTGGTCATGACCGGCAAGGGGCGGTTCATCGAGCTACAGGGCACTGGCGAGCGCACCACGTTTGACGACGCCGACATGCGAGCACTGATCCGCATGGCGCGCTCCGGTGTGCAGCGCGTGACGCGCTACCAGCGCAAGCTCCTTGCCGGCTCGGGACTGCTGCCGGAGTGAAGTACGTCGTCGCCACGTTCAATCGCCACAAGGCCGCCGAGCTGCATGTCCTGCTGGCCCTGCCGGGCGTCGATCTCGTATCGCTCGCGGACTGGCCGGGTGCCGAGCCGCCCGAGGAGACCGGTGCAACGCTGCTCGAGAACGCGCGCATCAAGGCGCGCGCAGCTGTCTCGCTCACCGGCCTGCCCGCGATCGCGGACGACACGGGGCTCGAGGTGGATGCGTTGGGCGGCGCGCCGGGCGTGCACGCGGCGCGCTACAGTGGCCCCGATGCGACGTACGCCTCGAATGTAGCCAAGCTGCTGCGGGAACTGGAGGGCGTGCCGCCGATCGATCGCACGGCGCGATTCAAGACCGTGTGCGTTGCCGCCTGGCCCGACGGCCGCGAGTTGCACGCCGAGGGGATTCTCGAGGGTGCGATCACCGAGGTCCCCCGCGGCGAGCAGGGGTTCGGCTACGACCCCGTGTTCCAGCCGGCCGGCGAGAGCCGCACCTACGCCGAACTGTCGGAGTCCGAGAAGAACGCCATCTCGCATCGAGGCCGCGCGGTGAGGGCGTTGGGGGAGAAGCTGGGTCCGCGAGGCTGAACGCAGGCCGAATCCCTATCGGGGTTTCGGATTGTGGCGACAGCAAGAGCAGCGCTGCCCGTGTTCGCCACGCCTCGGGACTTCCCGTCAGACCGGCTGCCCCCAGCGTGCACGTTCGAGTTCGGTGCGCTTGAGCTCGCGTTCGCGCGGAGGTTGCAGTTCAACGGGGGGGGGCGGGTTCCTCGAGTCGTTGTCCAAGTTCGTCCTCGAACCGGGAGCAGGCCGTCATGATGTCCATTCCCACTGCACGGAAGTCACAGAAGATCGCTGTCGCGTCGTCTTCATGAGGGTCGCCCGTCCAGTTGTACTCGTCGAACTGCCCGCCCATGTCGATGGTCCGACCGACGCCGGACCAGAACGAGGGCATGGCGAAGAAGTAGTCGGTCAGGCCGTTCATGCGATAGTGCGCAGGCATCGGAACCTCTCGCGTTCGACCAGCAGGTCGGGGCTTTGGAGCGGTGACGATTCATCTTGAGGCATCGAGCATACCAGAGGGCGCAAGGGGCCCCGTTCGACGCCCGGGGAACCGCAACTGCTTTCAGCGGTGATCTGTGAGCGTTGCACGACCACCCGTGAGTCCGTCGCCAGCGGAGTCAGCATGCTCGCGAGGCCACTGATGTCATGCCCGCTCGAGATCAAAGTCGCACCGATGACCAGCCCGGCAAGAACGGTTCCGAACGCGAACCACTGACCCCG
>CAZADU010000350.1:0-4285 GCA_964483945.1 uncultured bacterium | reverse complement strand
ACACCGTCTGCGTCTCGCGCATGCGTGCCATCCTGTCGAGTTGCGGCGGGTTCCCCACGCCGGGGCCACCGCGCAATCCCATCGCCTCGTCCATCGCAAGCGGCGTGCGGCTGACGTGGACGAACAGCCCATCTTCGGGGGTGCTGCGCTACAGCGTCTATCGCAGCCGGCTGCCGCTCGACCTGGGCACGAACTACATCGGCTCCAGCGTCACGTCGCCGTTCGACTCGCCGGGGTTCGGCAGCTACTACTACCGCATCCGCGCCGTGCGCGCGGCCGACTCGTCCGCGACAAGCGGTGAGGTGAAAGCCGCGGCGTGCGCGTTCGTGAACGCGGCCACGGTCACGGTGGGCTCGCAGCCGACCGCCGCGCTGAGCGCGGATTTCAATGAGGACGGCATCCAGGACGTCGCCCTGGTCACGACTGGCGGCGGCAATCTGGTCACGCTGCTCGGCCAGGGCGCGGGCGGTGTGGGCAACGGCACGTTCGCGGCCCCGGTGAACGTGGCCACGGGCACGATCCCCGCGTGTCTGGCACTGCTCGACGCCAATGGAGACGGCATCCTCGACGCGGTCGTGGGCGGGCAAGACGCCAACTCGCTCTACCTGCACCTCGGCCAGGGCGCAGGCGACGTCGGTGACGGCACGTTCGGCGCCGCCAGCCTGATCGCTTCGCTCGGATTCGCTCCTTCGGGACTGGTGGTGGGCGACTTCGACGAGGACGGGCTCGGCGACCTGATTGCGGCAGGCGGCGCTTCGTCCGTGTCGTTGCTGCGCGGTCTCGGCAGCGCCGGGGTGCCTAACGGCACATTCGCCGCACCCGTGAGTCACGCCACCGGCGGCCTCACGCGCGGGGTGCTCGCCGGCGATTGGAACGGCGATGGGATCACGGACTTTGCCGTCACCGGCATCGGCGTGCGCCTGATGGTCGGCAACGGCGCGGGCGGGCGCGGCGACGGCACGTTCACCCAGGGCCCCAGCTACGCCACGGGTGCGACGCCGAACCACATCGCCACCGGCGACTTCGACATGGACGGGGTCACCGACCTGGCCGTGTGCAATACGTCTTCGAACTCGCTGAGCGTGCTGCTCGGCAACGGCACGCCGGGCGCGCCTGACGGTACGTTCGCCACCGCACTCGCGGCGGCCGCCGGTAATGGCCCCAACACGGTGGCGGTCGTGGACTACGACCACGACGGCCGCCCGGACCTGGTCGTGGCCAGCAACAGCGCCACACCGGGCACCTCGGTGCTGCTGGGCCGCGGCGACGGCACGTTCGAGTCCCCCCAGCTATCCACGACAGGCGGCAACGGTACGTCGTCCATCGCCGTGCAGGACTACAACGAGGACGGCACGCCGGACCTGTTCGCCTGCAACCGCACGACGCAGAATGTCACGCGCCAACTGGGCGGCTGCGCGGCCACGCTTTCGAGCGCGATCACGGTGACCGCACCCAACGGCGGCGAGTCGTGGCTCGGCGGCACGGAGCACACGCTCACGTGGACGAAGGGCCCGGGCGTGTTCAAGGTGGACGTACAGCTCTCGACCGACGGGGGTTCGAACTGGCGCACGCTGGCGGCGGGGCTCACCGGCACGAGCCACGCATGGACGGCGACTGGCCCGTACTCGGCGCTGGCCCGCATCCGTGTGGTGGACAGCCACGCCGCACAGTTCGCCGACGCGAGCGATGCCGACTTCGAGCTGGTGGACGAGGCAACGCTGGACGTTGCGGGTGGTGCACCGCGCCTGGCACTGCTGGGCGCGTGGCCGAACCCGGCGCGGCAGGACCTGGCGGTGTCGTTTGCACTCCCGACGGTTGGCACGGGCGGGACACTCGAGCTGATCGACCTTGCGGGCCGTCGCGTGGCGAGTCGCGACCTCGGAGGCTTCGCGGCGGGCCGACACCAGGTGACACTTCTCGATCGCCGCGCGGTCACACCGGGTGTGTATCTCGTGCGGCTGACGCGGGGTTCGCAGGTTCGCAGCATGAAGGTGGCGGTGATTCACTGACGGCAACTTTCTGAGCGAAACGGCCGCTCTCGAGACTTTCTCGAGGGCGGCCGTTTCGCTTTTGGCCGACGGTAACGTCGCGTACGCCAAGGTTTTCGCTCGGGCGGCGACGGCAAGGGGCATCTGACCCGGCCGCCGCTGGCGATGGGCGATGCTGGCGGCGGTCGTGGTGATTACTTCTCGTCGCCGTCCCCCGTCATCCCGCCCGGCCGCCGCTGGCGATGGGCGAGAGTGGTGGCGGTGGTCGCTTCTGGTCGTGGCAGGCAGGCGGAATCCGACCGGCGATAGGGTGCGCCTGGGCTCTGTCGGGAAGCGCGGCGGGTGGCGAATTGGGCGCGGCTTCCGCGGGAATTCCGTGGCGATTCGGGGGGCAGGATGCTAGCGTGCGTCGCGATGGTCTATCGGAGTCCGGGATCCCCTCCCTCCTCTCTTCTGTTCCCGGGGTGACATCGGTTGTGCGCCAAGGGACTTGCCCACCGTGTCTCAGACAACTTGCGCATGCTTATTCTTGGCGGTCGCCCTGTCCGCGGCCGTCTGGACCTTGGGGAGCCCTGCGGCCGCCGACACTCGCGGACCCGTTCAGGCTGGTGCACGCTCGCGAACCGTGACGCCTTCCGCCCTGCCACCGGCCGCGGCGAGCGATTCCTCCTCGGCTGAGCCCGGGCCGAGCCCGGACGAGCCGGCAGCACCCTCCGCGAACGAGCCGCTCGAGCGGCGCACACCGGCCGAGCTCGAGCGAGCGCTCCTCGACGCGGGGCTGGAAAACGTCACCGTCCGCTCCGGCTCCGGCATCCACATCGCATATGAGAACCGTCGCTATCGCCGAAGCGTCGACGCACTGGGGCGTGCGCGCGTGGCCGCGGGGGAGCCGATCCTGGCCGGCGAGCGCCGGCTGGGGCTGATCACCGCCGCGATCGCGTCCCCCGACGTCGGGGCGTCGAGGTTGTTTCGCGTGCTGTTCCCGAGTGATGCTGACTTTCCGAGCCTGCCCACAGGCCGCATGCGCTCGGCCACGTTCACGCGCGCAGACCTGGACGTGGGTGCCCTCGTGGACTATCGGGTGGGCAACATCCACAACCCGCTTCAGGCCAGCGCGCAGCTCGATCTTCGACTGGTGCTCAACCCCTGGCCCGGAGCGCGGACCCGCGTCAGCGTGGCCTTCCCTCTGCAGAGCGACTTCCCGGTCGACCAGTTGGCCGAGGATGCGAACCAAGTCCGCTTGAGCCAGTCCAGCCTGGACCAGTTCGGCTGGATTCGCGGCGTGGCACTGTTCTCGGTCTCGGGCGGCTATTTCGGTGACAACCGCTGGGGTGTCTCCGCGGGTGCGGCGCGTCCGTTGCGCCAGGGCGAGTGGCTGCTGGATCTTCAGATGGACCGCACCGGGTTCCTCGCGCTCGCCAGCGAGGGCGCGCTCTACTCTCCGCTCACCCGGACCAGCGGCTTCGTCGGCGTGACCTACCGCCCGCCCGTGGCCGACGTCGCACTCAGGGCGCGCGCCGGGCAGTTCGTCTACGGCGACCGCGGCGTCGAGCTTGAGATGCGCCGGTCGTTCGACGACGTGGACGTGGCGTATTTCGTCCAACGCACGCAGGGCCTGAACTTGTTCGGCGTCCGGCTGGACCTGCCCATCCCGCCGCTGACGCGCGCGACCGGTGCGACGCTGCGCGTGCAACCCACGCCGCGATTCGGGCTCGAGTTCCGCGACCAGGAACTGACGTTTGGAACATCCGTGGGTGGCGTGGCCTCGCGCGAGGGCTACCTGCGGCAGCTCAGCCGAACCTCGCTCGAGGCGGGCCGGTCCCGGTACCAATCCGCGCTCGGCCGGCCGGTCGCCACCTCCGCGGCGAGCCCCACTGAATGGGTGTCGTTCACCGGCATGTCGGGGTTCATCCACACGCCGTGGGCCGGCGTCATGTCGGACCGCGGCATCGAGGTGGGCTACGGCCTCGTCCCGAGCAAGTGGGCGTACGACCACCGCGGCGGCAGCGACAATCAGGTGTTCTACACCACGCTCGGCTTCCTGCCGCGCGTGGAGACGGCTCTGCGCTGGACCCGGATCCCGGGCTATCACAGCTTCGAGGAGATCGCGCCGGACTCGCGCCTGGTCGACATGGATCGCATGGCGAGCGGGCGCTTGGCGCTGCTGGAGCCCTCGAAGGGCCGCCCCGGGTTGTCCATCGGAGTGGAGGACGCGCAAGGCCACCGTCGGTTCCACTCCACCTACGCGGTGGCGGGACTTCCGCTCGAGATCGCCGGCAGGGAGTGCCGGGTGTCCG
>CAZADU010000349.1:0-2070 GCA_964483945.1 uncultured bacterium | reverse complement strand
CGCGCTGCCCACACCTCGAGCTGTTCCGAGGCGGCCGCCCGGAACGTGTCGGCGGCGACCAACAGCGTGCGACGGCCCTCGCGTGCGAAGGCCGCGGCCAGCTTGCCCGCAAACGTGGTCTTGCCCACCCCGTTCACACCCACGAGCAGCGCCACCCACGGTTTGTCCACGCCCGGCACGAACTCGGCGCGAGCGCCAGAGAGCAGCTCCACGGCGGAGCGCTCCAGCGCCCCGCGCAAATCGAGCGACTCGTCCTGTTGCAGGCGCTTGCGCGCGTCCGTGATCAACCGGTCGGTGGTGGCGGGCCCGACGTCCGCGCCGAGCAACGCCGTCTCGAGTGCTTCGAGCGTTGCCGGGTCCACGTCGCGACGGCCCAGAGCCGCGCCCAGAGCACCGGTGAAAGCCTCACGCGTGCGCTCGAGGCCACGCCGGAATCGGTCCCACAGGCTCATGCGTGCCGCTCTCGAACCGGGGCGCGGATCACGCGCCGCCGGGCGGCGCAGCCCGACGCGCGCATCAGGCTTCGTAACCGCCGGCTCAGCCGGCCGTCACCGCGGTGGCCTCGCGTCGGGACGAGTGGCTCACGTCCACGCCGTCGAGGTTCACCGACACCAACTTGGACACACCCAGCTCCTGCATCGTCACACCGTAGATGCAGCCGGCCGACTCCATGGTCTTCTTGTTGTGCGTGATGACCACGAATTGGGTCTTGTCGCCAAAGCGCTTCAGCATGTTGAGGAAGCGCTCCACGTTGGCGTCATCGAGCGGCGCGTCCACTTCGTCCAGCAGGCAGAACGGCGACGGCTTGACCAGATAGATCGCGAACAGCAGCGCGATCGCGGTGAGCGCGCGCTCGCCGCTCGACATGAGCGTGATGCTCTGCAGATGCTTGCCACGGGGCTTGGCCACGATCTCGATCTCGGCCTCCATCGGATCCTCGCCCAGCAACCGCAGCTCGCAGTCGCCGCCGTCGAACAGCGTCTTGAAGATGTCCTTGAAGTTGATGTGGACCTTGGCGAACGTCTCGCTGAACAGCTGCGACGCGGTGGCGTTGATCTTCTCGATCGCCTCGTACAGCTGCGCCTTGGCCTGGTTCACGTCATCGCGCTGCTGGGTGAGGAACGTGAAGCGCTCCTTCTTGCGGCCGTACTCGTCGAGTGCGAGCAAGTTGACCGGGCCGATCGCGCGCAGCTTGGTGCGCGTCTCCTCGAGCCGGGCCGGGGCGTCCTCGGGCGGGAGGCCCTCGGGCAATGGTGGTGCGGCGAACTGCTCGGGCGCGATCTCGTACTCGCTCTTCAGGCGTTCGAATGTGCGATCCAGCTCGGCGCGGGCCTGCACGCGGTCGAGCTCGAGCACGTGCAGCCGCTCGCCCAGCTCGGTCTGCTGGAAGCGCAGGTCGCGAGCCTTCTGGTCAAGAACCTGCACCGCCTCCTTGAGCGCCAGGAACGACTTCTGCAGCTCCACGACGCGATCACGCTGCGTGCCCTCGGACTCGAGCAGTCCGGTGAGCCCGGAGGAGAGTCCGGAGACCTCGGCGTCGAGCCCGGCGATGCCGCCGCGGTGCTGATCGGCCTCGGCCTCGCGCGCGGCGATACCGGTATTCAGTTCCTGCAGGGTCTGCTCCAGGCGCGCCCACTGTGCTTCGAGCTCGCCGCTCTCGCGCGACAGCTGCAACAGCAGCTCGCGCGAGCCCTGCGCGCGGCCGTAGGCCTCGTCGCGGCGCGACTCCAGCGAGCGCACCGTGCCATCCGCCTCGGCCAGCTGCGCGCGGGCCGCGTCGAGTTCGCCCTGGAACTGCGCCAGTTCGGCCTCGGCCTCGGCGAGCGAGCGCGACAGCGTCTCGATCTCGAGCGCGATGGCATCGCCTTCGCGCACGCGCTCCGCCGCTTCCTGCGACGCGAACGTGCGCTCGCGCTCCAGAGCCGCGAGTTCGCGCACCTGCGACTCCAGCGCGGTGCGCGTCTCGTCCAGCATCCAGCGGGCGTGATCGCGCTGCTCGATCGCACGCACGCGCGCCGTGTCCTCTGCGGCGCGCTGGTTCTGCACGCCCTCGACTGTCAGGCCCAGCTC
>CAZADU010000348.1:0-4649 GCA_964483945.1 uncultured bacterium | reverse complement strand
GCGACATCGCGGCGCTCGCCGGGTCGAGCGCGAGCATCGAGGTGACCTTCGACCGCGACCTGGAGTCCGTCTCGGGCGCGCTCGAGCGCGGGACCGCGCAGACGTGGAGCGCGGTCACACCGCGGCGCTGGCGCGGCAGCCTGCCTGTGGCCGGCGACGGCGGCTGGGAGCTGGTCGCGCGTGCGTTCAGCGGCGAGGGCCGCTTTCGCTACCGCATCACCGCGATCCCCGACGCACCCCCGGTCCTGTCGGTTGCGCTTCCGCTCGGCGATCTCGACCTGCCGGCGGGGCAGCTCGTGCCCTACGACGTGCTCGTGCAGGACGACCTCGGCGTGTCCGAGCTACGGCTCGAATGGCGCAAGGACGCCGGCGCTCCCTGGAACGAAACACCGCTCGCGGGTTTCGGCGAGGAGCCGCGCGAGGCACGTGCCGCTGCACGCTGGGACGCCTCGCCGCTGGCGTTGCTGCCGGGCGAGAGCGGCGCGATTCGGTTCGTGGCGTTCGACAACGCGCGGCCCGGTCCGCGCGGGCGCGCGGTGAGTGGGGAGTACCGGGTGAAGTTTCCGTCGCTGTCCGACCTGTACGCCTCGCTTGAGAAGGGCCAGGAGGACGTGGCCAAGTCGCTCGAGAAGGCGGCCGAGCAGACGCGCGAGTTGCAGAAGTCGCTCGACAAGCTGCAGCGCCAGCCGCAGGGGCCGCAGCGCCAGAGCCCGTCGTTCGAGCGCGCCGAGGAGATGAAGCGCGCAGCCGAGCGCCAACAGGATCTGGCCCGTCAGCTCGACGAGAGCGCGAAGCAGATGCGAGAGAACCTCGACCAAGCCGCCGAACGGCAGGCGTACGACGAGCAGCTCATGCGCAAGCTCAAGGAGATGACCGAGCTGCTGAAGGACATCCAGTCGTCCGAGTTCAAGGACGCCTTGAAGAAGATGCAGGAAGCACTCCAGCGCATGGACCGGCAACAGATGGAGGAGTCGCTGCCCAAGATGCAGCAGGAGAACCGCGACATGCTCCAGCAGCTCGAGCGGAGCCTCGAGCTGCTGAAGCAGCTGCGTGACGAGGAGCGGCTGGACGCCCTGGGCCGCCGCGCCGAGGACTTGAAGCAGCGTCAGGACGAGCTCAACAAGGAGCACGAGCGCGCGGCCGAGGAGAACTCGCCCCGGGACGGCGCCCCGCCGCGCGAATCGCAGCCCGACTCACAACCCAAGCGGGGCTCGCCGCAAGAGGGTGACCAAAAGCAGCCGCGCACCGAGCGTCAGCAGCAGGCGGCTGAGGAGTCGCGCGAGCTTGCCCGTGACGCGCGCGAGACCGCCAAGCAGACCGATCAGGCCAACACGCAGGAGAAGCTGGAACAGGCGGCCGAAGAGCTCGAGCAGAACGCCGCCAGCGACCAGCAGCAGGCAAGCGAGCAGAGCCAGGAAGGCGACTCGCAAGGCGCGCAGAGCTCGGGGCAGAAGGCGAGCGAGAGCCTGTCGCGCGCGGCACAGAGCATGCGGCAGAGCGCTCAGCAGGAGCAGCAGGAGCAGCAGCAGCGCGACCTGGCAGCGCTGCGCCGTGCATCGCAGGACCTGGTGTCACTGTCACGCGCCTCGCAGGACAACCTCGAGGCACGCCGCAGCTCGCAGCAGGCAGCCGAGACGCAGACGGATCTCGGCGAAGGTGTGGCACGCGTGGCGGACTCGCTCGCGGCGCTGTCCCAGCAGACACCGTTCATGTCGAGTCGCATCGGCGAGTCGCTGGGACGCGCCATGCAGGGACTGTCGCAGTCGGGTCGCGAGATGACGCAGGGCGGGCGCGAGCGCGGTGAGCGCAGCGGCCGGGGCGCGATCGCGTCGCTCAACGAGGCGGTGAAGGCGCTGCGAGAGACCGAGGCCTCGATGTGCAAGCAGCCCGGCGCCGGCACCGGTGGCCGCAACAGCTCGCAGCGCATGGGCGAGGTGGGCGAGCGCCAGTCGCAACTGAACCGGCAATCTCGCGAGATGGCAAGGAAGCTGTCGCGCCAGATGAGCATGACACAGGGCGATGAGGCCGAGATGCGACGCCTCGCCGATGAGCAGCGCCGCATCCGCGATGCGCTGACCGACATCCAACGCGACGAGGAGGCCAAGAAGAGCCTGCTCGGCCGCCTGGACCAGACCCAGAAGGACATGGAGCAGGCCGAGGAGACGATCCGGCGCGGAGAAGTGGGCGAGGACCTGGAGCAGAAGCAGATCCAGATCCTGTCGCGTCTGCTCGATGCGTCCCGCTCGATGCACCGCCGCGACTTCGACCCCGAGCGCGAGGCACAGCGCGGCGAGGATGTGGCGCACCCTTCGCCGGCAGCACTCTCGCGAGAGCTGTTCCGGGAGAACGACCGTCTCCGGCAGGATCTGCTCAAGGCCGATGCGGATCGCGTGCCGGCGCGCTATCGGCCGCTGATCGAGGCCTACCTGCGTTCGCTGGGCGGAACGACTCGATGAGCTTGGGGCGGTTCGCGATCGGCCTACTGCTGGCGGCGGCTGCTGCGCTCGCCGCAAGCGCCACGCTCGCACAGCAGCCGCCCGCGCCTTCCGAGCGAGTACCGCCGCCGGTCATCATCCGCCAGGGCGCGCCACCACCGGGAGTGCTCATCCAGTCCATGACAGTCGCACCACCCGGACGCGGTGGACGCGCGAGCGAGCCATTGCCCCCGGCCATAGAGGTGCGCTTCCTGCGCGCCATGGACCTGCGCGCCTCCGGCCTGCCGGACCGCGCTCGCGACACGCTGATCGTGCTGTTGCGCCTCCTGCCGCACCACTCGCTGCTGGTGAGCGAACTGGCTCGCACGCAACTGGCCCGGGAGGATTGGGCCGCGGTGGAGCGGTTAGCGGTCGCCGAGCGCACGGCGGCGCGCGACTCGACGCTGCTGGCACCCGAACTCGCCATGGCGTTCGAACGTCTCGGCCGGCCCCGCGAGTCGCTTCGCGTGGCGGTGGCCGCGTGGGCGGCGAGCCCGGTGGATGGCGGCTGGGCGTCCGCCATGTTCTTCCGGCTGGCTCCCCTCGATCCCAAGCTCGCGCTCGCCACGCTCGAGGACGCTTTCAGCCCACGCCCCTGGCGATCCGACCTGGCGGTGGGGCTCGCGCGACTGCATGCGCTCTCGGGTCGTCCCGCTGAAGCGGTGCGTGTGCTGCGCGAGGCCGAGCAGCGTTCGGGCCGCGGTGGATTGCGCGTGATGTTCGCCGACGAGTCGCTGCGTTCGGGCCGCCCCGCCGACTCCACGGCCGCGACCGCCGCACTCACCGACCTTGCCTCCGATCCCTTGCGCCGCGCCGACGAACGCCTCTCCGCGGGCCGTCGTGCGTGGTACCTGGCACTGTCCTCGGGCCGCGAGGCCGAAATCGCCGTGCCGCTCGCCGCGGGATTGCGTGACGTGCCGGGCGAGCAGTGGGGCCCCGACCTGTTGCTCGGCGTGGTTCGCACGCTTCAGCAATCGGGCCGTGTGGCCGAGGCGCGCGCGTTGCTGTCCGCCAACCCGGGGCTCGAGCGTCGCATGCCCGAACTGGTCCTCGAGCGCGCGCTCGGTTCCGCTCGTGAAGGCGATCTTGCTCACGCGATCCCGGTGCTCGACTCGCTCGCTCGGGTGTGGCCGTCAGCCCGCTTCATGCTGGCTGAGACACAGTTCTTCGCCGGCGAGATGGACTCGGCGCACGCGAACTACGAGCGTGTCACCGCACGAGTCGACAATGCCGACGCGGGTTCCGCCCTCGACCGGCTATTCCTGCTCGAGGAGCACCCGCGCTCGGAGCCACTTCACGTCCTGGGCCGCATCGCGTTCGAGCGCTGGCGCGGCCAGCGCGCCACGGCCACACGGCTCGCCGACTCGCTGTGGCGTGCGCAGGCGCCGAGCGGCCCGTACGCCGCGCAGGCCGGGCTGGAGCTGGCCGGGCTCAAGCTCGACGCCGGCGACGCGCGCGGGGCGCTCGCGCCCCTGCTGGTGATCGCCGATTCGCTGTCGGCCGACCGGCTCGCCCCGCTCGCGCGCCAGCGCGCGGGCGATGCCTACTCCGCCCTGAGCGACGACAAGAACGCGCTGCTCCAGTACGAAGAATGCCTCGCGCGCTACCCGCGTGCCTGGAACTCGGCCGAGGTGCGCCGCCGCGTCGAGCGCCTGCGCAAGGCTCGCTCGTGAACGTCGTGCGAGGAGGACTCCGATGAGGCGACTGCACACCCGCGGTCCCATAGCAACGCCGGGCCGGGTACTGCTGGCTCCCGTGGCGGCGGTCGCGGCGATCGCGGGCGTGGCGCTGATGGCCGTCGTGGCCGTGATCATGCTGGCGGTGATGCTGCTGCCGGGGGTACGCAAGCGCGTGAAAGTGTTCCGCTTCGGCGGCCCGGGCGGGTTCGGCCCGCTCGGTGGCGCCATGCCTGACGCGAGCGACGTGCCGGAGGCCGGCGCCTTCTCGGCCAAGCAGCCCCCCGCCGCCACCGCTTCCGCCCCCGATGCGAAGAAGGATCGCTCGTTCGCCGAGGTGGTGGAGCTGTGGCCGTTCTTGCTGGCCGCCTCGCTGCTGCTGCCGGCGGTCGCGCACGCCAAGCTGCTCGTGCCGATGGACGACTCGCAGGCGAATCACCTGAAGGCCTACGGGCTCACCTACTGGGTGCTGCAGCGCGGCGAGAAGTGCGAGTGGCTG
>CAZADU010000347.1:0-4976 GCA_964483945.1 uncultured bacterium | reverse complement strand
TGCTCGCGGATGCGCACCAACGCGTCGAGCCCGTGTTCGCCGGGCATGGACAGGTCCAGCAGCACGGCGTCCCAGCGCCGCTTCTCCAGCGCCTCGTACGCGGCTTGCGCGTTCGCGGCCTCGCCCACCTCGTGCCCCTCGTCTTCGAGCACGCCGCGCAGCTGGCTGCGGATCGCGGGGTCATCGTCCACGGTCAATACGGCGAAGGACTCTCGCTCGGCCATCCGTGCTCCTTAGGGATTAGGGGAGCGCCCGTGCGGGCGCGTGATGCCTGTGGTCCGTATTCAGGCCCTCGACAGCTCGCGCGAACGCGCGGAGAGGTCCAGCCCGATCGAGAGCGCGGCAGCGTCAGCCTTGCCACCGCGCCGTCGCTGTCATAGTTGGTCAGAGCGCGAACATCTCGGTCCTATCGCGACAGCGGCAGCGTCAGCCGCGCAACGGCACCGCCGCCGTCTCGGTTGGTCAAGGTGATTTCGCCTCGGTGCTGCTGCGCGATGTCGCGCACGAAGGAGAGTCCCAGTCCGCTGCCGCGACGCTTGGTGCTCACGTAGGGTTCGAACACACGGTCGCCCAGCTCCGAGGACAACCCGGGGCCGCGGTCGCGCACTTCGAGCCACGCGTCGTGGCCATTCGCACCCGTCGCCACCTCCACCTCGCCGCTCGTGCCGCTCGCCTCGATGGCGTTGACCAACAGGTTATGCAGCGCGCGCGACAGCAGCAACCGGTCGGCCTCGACCGGCAGCGGCGACTCGCATGCCACGCGCAGTGCGACACCCTGCGGCTCGTGCAGCGAGGCGCAGCCGCGCGCCACTTCGGCCAGGTCCAGCAACTCGGGCCGCGGCTCGGGCATGCGAGCGTACTGCGAGAAGTTGTCCGCCAGCCGCGAGATGTGGTCCACCTCGCGAATCAGCGCGGCGATGCTGTCGCGCACCGCGTCGCGCTCACGCTCGGGCACCATCTCGGCGCGCCGGCTCAGGCGGTGGAGCGACAGCGTCATGGGCGTGAGCGTGTTCTTGAGCTCATGCGCCAGCTTCTTCGCCACGTCGCGCCATGCGGCCTCGCGCTCGGCGTGCTGCAGCGCGGCGCGCGCCTCGGCGAGGCGTGCGGTCATGGCGTTGAACGACGTGGCAAGACTCGCCAGCTCGCGCGGCCCCGACTCCGACAGCGGCTCGCGCGCCGCGCCGTCCTGCACGCGTTCAAGCGCGGTGGCCAGCCGCGAGAGCGGCAGCGTCATGCCGCCGGCGAGTGCCCGCGACAGCAGGCCCGCTCCCAGCGCGATGGCCAGCACCAGTGCTGCGATGGTGAGCCACACACGCTGCCGCTGCACATCCACCAGAACGCCCAGCCGCGAGTAGAACGCGCGGGCTTCCTGCACCTCCTCGATGCGCTCCCAGAAGCCCGCGTGCAACCGCACGCCCGCGGTGATCAGCACGCCGTCGCGCACGGGTGCGACCGCGGCCAGCACGCCCGACGGCGTGCGCACCAGCCGGTCGGCGGCGAGTGCTTCGGTGAGTGCGTCACCCAGATGCGGCGCGTCCGACAGTGGCGCTCCCTCGGGCACCACGGTGGCGGACACGTTCCAGCCGGTGGAGTCGCGCTCGTAGACTTGCGCGAACTCGAGCCCGGCGTCACGCAGCCCCGCGCGCACGGCCGCCCGCTGCGCGGGATCGGCGGCGATCGCGGGGAAGGCCGCAGCCCACGTGTCGGCGCGCTCCAGCGCCATGGCCTCGAGCCGGTCGAGGGCCGCGCGGTTGGTCTCGAGCGCCGACTCCAGCGCGTGCTCCACGCCCGACTGGTACCAACGCGCGGTCGAGGCGTGCAGCTGCACCAGCGTGAACCACGCGAACAGCAGCGTGGGCACCAGCGCCAGCGCGAACATCGCGAGGAACAGCCGCGTGCGGAGGGTCATGGCGCGCCCATCTTAGATGAGTTTCGGAGATTCGGGATCACGGGCGCTCGGGCCGAAGTGCGCAGCGCTTCCGTAGCCACGATGGCGGAGGGAGCGCGTAGCAGGAGGGGAGGCGACAGGAGGTCGCCGACCCGACGCTGAGGCCCGAGCGCCCGTGATCCCGAATCCCCGAAACCCACGTGGCCGAATCGGCGCGGTCGCGTTCTCGCCGTCAGTTCGTCGGAGTCAGCCCGCCCAGTTGCCCGCAGGCGGCCCAGATGTCGCCGCCCTGCGTGTGGCGCACGGTCACCGCCGGGCACTGTGGGTAGAGCCTCAAGGCGAAGCGCTCGATGGCCTCGGGCGAGGGGCGCTTCCAGGCCAGGCCGGGTACAGGGTTGTAAGGGATGATGTTCACCTTGCTCGGCAGTTCTCGAGCGAACGCGGCCAGCCGGTCGGCGTCTTCGATGCCGTCATTCACGTCCGCCATGAGCGTGTATTCCAGTGTGACGCGGCGTCCCACGCTGCGGCCGTACTCCTTGGCCGCGTCCAGCAACTCACGGATGGGCCAGCGCTTGTTCACGGGCACCAGCTCGTCACGCAGCTCGTCGGTGGTGGCGTGCAGCGACACCGCGAGCCCCACCTGGAGGTCGAGCGAGGCCAGCTCGCGGATCTGCGGCACCAGCCCGCTCGTGCTCACCGTGATGCGGCGAGCGCCGAGGTTCAGGCCGTGGGCATCGTTCAGGATACGCAGGCTCTCGGTGACCGCGGCCATGTTGGCGAGCGGTTCGCCCATGCCCATGTAGACGATGTTGAAGCGGTCGTCCTGCCAGCCGTGGAAGTCGCCCATGGCCATCACCTGCGCGACGATCTCGTGCGCCTTGAGGTTGCGGATCAGGCCCATCAAGCCGGTCGCGCAGAACGCGCACTTCAAGGCACAGCCCACCTGGCTCGAGATGCAGAACGTCAGCCGTTTGGGGGTGCGCATGCTCACCGATTCCACGCGCGCGCCGCCGGAGAGGTCGAACACGAACTTGTGCGTGTTGCCATCGGGACTTTGGAGCACCGCGGCGGTCTGCGGTAGCGCGAAGTCGCAGATCCCCTTGAGCGAGTCGCGCAGCGTCGCCGGCAGGTTGGTCATACCGAGAGGGTCGCGCACATGCTTCTGGTAGACCCACGAGTACATCTGCTCGGCCCGGAACCCGGGCACGCCCAGTCCTTCGACGTGCCGGCGCAGGCGATCCCGGCTCATCCCGAAGAAGCTGGGGGCAGTGGGGAGCGAGTGGATGGGGAGGCTGGTGCTCATGGTGGGTGCTGAGTGTGTGCCAGCGTTGCCCCCCTCTGCAAGCCCTCAGACCCACGTTGGCTTGGCCCGCGAGCGTCCGGCATGGTATGCATGCCCATGCAATGACCACCCAAGCCTCGGCTCTTCATCGCGCCCTCGCCGTACTGGCGCCACCCAAGCGGTTCCAGCTCCTCCTGCTGCTGCTCTCGGGGCCCGACCGTAGCGTCAGCCAGCTCTCGCGGCTCGTGCGGCTGAGCCAGTCCTGCACCACGCGCCACCTCCAATCGCTCGAACGCGCGGGCCTGGCCAAGCGCGAACGCGACGGCAAGCGAGTCGTGTTCCGCCCCGCGCCGCGAGACGCCACGACGCGTGCGGTGATCGGCTCGCTCTCGAGCCTGGTGGGCCTCGCCGACTCTTCGCGACTCGACCCGGTGCTGGCTGCCGGCATCGCGCTCGGCGCGCTGCCCGTGGCCTCGACCGCCGAGCTGGAGCCGCCGCCGGCGGAGCGCGAGCCCTCGCGATCGAGCGCGGCCGTACGCGTGCGCCGAGCACGGCCGCGCGTGGACATGCCCCCGCCGGTGGTTGACGGGGGGCGGGAGGAGCCGGAATCTGCTATTAAGTCCGACTCCCGACCGACGCCCTATTGGCAGCGCTCGGAGATCGAGGATTTCCTGCTCTGACGTTGGTCACCGGCCCGGCAGGCGACCGACTCCACCGCAGTCCATTGCGCTTCCATGGTCACCCTTCAGACGGAACTGAACGTATGCGTGTCGGTGCAATAGATATCGGCTCCAACTCCATCCGCCTGCTCGTCTCGGAGACACCGGACGGCCTGCCATGGGGAGAGCGGATGGATACGGTGGCTCGCGCCGGGGAGTCCTGCCGGCTGGGCCGTGGCCTTCACGAGACGGGCCGCGTGGACGACGAACTGGTCGAGCGCGCGGGCGTGCTCGTGGGTGAGTTCGTTCGGCGGGCCCGCTCGCTCGGTGCTCGCCACGTGCTGGCCGCCGCCACAGCGGCACTGCGGCGTGCCACCAACGGAGCCGCGGCTGCCGAGCGGATCAGCGAGGTGGCGGGCGTGCCGGTGCGGATCCTGTCCGAGGCCGACGAGGCGCGGCTGGTCTACCGCTCGGTGGTCATGGGGCTCGGCAAGCGTATGGCTGGGAGCCAGTTCGTGGTCTTCGACCTGGGCGGCGGCAGCACCGAGGTGGTGAGCGGCGTGGGGGAACGGCTCGGGCGCTGGACCAGCCTCCCGTTCGGCGCGGTCACGCTCACCGAACGGCTCGCGGCGAGCGACCCGCCCACCCCCTCCGAGCTGGAGCACATTCGCGCCTGGGTACGAGATGAACTTATGCAGGGCTGTGCATTATTCCCCGACCGTGCCGCCACGCTCGCCGGCGTTGGCGGTACCGTGACCGTGCTGGCCGCCCTCGATGCCGGCATGAGCACGTATGACCCGAGCCAGTTGGAGGGCGCCTTCGTGCCCCGCGCGCGGCTGAACGAGCTGATCACCCGCATCATCACCGCGAGCCAGGCCGAGCGCCGTTCGATGCCGGTCATGGGTGAAGGCCGCGCCGACATCGTGGGGACGGGGGCGCTGGTGGTGGAGGGGCTCGCCGAGCGGTTCCAAGCCAGCGGGCTCGTGTGCTCCACTCAGGGACTGCGCTATGGACTCGCCCGGCTGGCCGCCGAGGAGTGGCAGGCATTGCGGGCCGGGCAGTAGCGCCCACTGCGTTGAGATTTGCGCACCTCCAGCGCGGGGTTTCGCATCTCTTTTGAGGTAGTGATGGCCGGGGCCTGCCGCTC
>CAZADU010000346.1:0-2948 GCA_964483945.1 uncultured bacterium | reverse complement strand
TCCTCGAGCCCGCGGGCGGGGCGGTCGAACACGGGTCGCACCATCGCATCGGACCGCTGCCGCCCACACACGACGTGCCGTTTCGCGCCGAGGTGCTCCTCGACGTGGGCGACGACGCGAATGCGGCACGGTTGCTGGCGTGGGGACCGCGCGCGTGGGCGGCGCGCGCCGACGCCGAGGAGTTGGCCGGCGCGCTGTTCCGCCCGATCGACCCCGAGGCCCCCGCGCGCGGGCGCGCCGTCGGGAGCACGGTGGTGATCGCGGGCGAGCGCTACGGCGGCGGCCGGCATGCCGAGCCGGTGGCGCGCGCCACGGCCGCACTGGGGGTGCGAGCGGTGATCGCGTCGTCCTACGCCGACAGTCACGACCGGCTGCTGGCCCTTCATGGCGTGCTGCCGCTGACCTGGCTCGAGCCGGCCGACCGGCGGGAAGTTCGTGTGGGCGATGAGTTGGAGGTGCCGCCGCCGCCGGCGCTGCTCGGGCCCGGAGGGCGTGTCGCCGTACGCCACCTGACGCGCGGGTTCACGTTCGATGTAAGGTGCGATCTGGACCCCTCGCTGCGCGAGCTGGCTCGCGCGGGGGGATTGCGCCGGGCGATGGCTTCGGGCCTGGCGGGCGGGACGTGATGAGCAGGACACGCACCTCGGAAGGAGCGCCTCGATGCTGATCGATCTCACCCGGATCCACTGCCGCTCCGGCAGGGGAGGGGCCGGGTGCATCAGTTTCCGGCGCGAGAAGTACGTCCCCAAGGGAGGACCCGACGGTGGCGACGGCGGTCGCGGAGGCAACGTGTGGCTGGAGGTGGACCCGCACGTGCGCACACTGCTCGACTGTCGAGAACGGCCACAGTACCACGCGGTCAACGGCCGCCCGGGCTCAGGCAGCAATCGCACCGGCAAGACCGGCGACGATCTGGTCGTGCACGTGCCACCCGGCACCGTGGTGCGCGATGTCGAGTCGAGCGAGATTCTCGCCGACCTGGTCGCCCCCGGGGAGCGCGTGTGCATCGCCAAAGGCGGCCGCGGCGGCCGCGGCAACGCGCGCTTCGCCTCGCCGACGCAACAGGCGCCGCGGCGAGCGGATCCGGGCGAGGCGGGTGAGGAGCGCACGGTCGAGTTGGAGCTCAAGCTCATCGCCGACATCGGCCTCGTGGGGCTGCCCAATGCCGGCAAGTCCACACTGCTCTCGCGCGTCACGCGCGCGCGCCCCAAAGTGGCGGACTATCCGTTCACCACGCTCGAGCCCAACCTCGGCATCGCCGCGCTCGACGCCGAGCGCACGTTCGTGATCGCCGACTTACCGGGGTTGATCGAGGGCGCGCACGAAGGGAAGGGGCTCGGACTCCAGTTCCTGCGCCATGTCGAGCGCACGCGTGTGCTGGTGTTCCTGATCGATGCCGCGACCGAGGATCCTGAAGGAACGCTGACTCTGTTGCGACACGAGATCGCCGGCTACAGCGAGGCGCTTGCCGAGAAGCCGCATCGCGTCGTGCTGAGCAAGGCCGACCTGCTCCCGCCTGAGGAGCACGTCAGTGTCGCGGAACGCGCCGGGCTGCCGGGCGCGCGGCTCATCAGCGCGCACACCGGGGAGGGGCTGCGCGACCTGCTCGAGGACTTGTGGATCTTGATCCTGGCCGACGAGGCCGCGACACGCGAGGAGGCCGCCGATGGCGGATGAGACCAGCGCGGGTCGCCGAGGCCCGGACCCCGTGGACTCGCGCCGTCTGGCGGGCAGCCGCGACTACGTGCGCTCGCTCGAGCACCGCTCGGACGACGAGGCGCTGGGGCTGCTGGTGGGGTGCCTGAGCGACGACTCGTCCTACCTGCGTGAGCTGGCCGAGGCGGCGCTGATGCGGCGTGGCGTGCCGGTGGCCGGGGCACTCATGCCGCTGCTGGGACAGGGGCTGTGGTTCACGCGCGCGAGCGCGGCCCGCGTACTGGGGCGCATGGGACATGCCGCTGCGGTCCCGGGACTGCTGCGGCTGTCGCGTGACACGGTGGCAACCGTGGCAGCCGACGCACGCAGCGCACTGGTCGCACTGGCGCGCGGGGGTGGGGCTGCGCGACTGGCCTGGGAACTGCACCGTATGGAGGCTCCCGCACGGCTCGAGGCAATGACGGGTCTGCGCAAGCTGGATGCGGCCGTGGCCGGCCGGCTCGAGACACTGCTGCGCGCCGAGCCGCTCATGCAACGAACCGACCCCGGCGCGCTGCGCGACGACGCGAGCTTCGTCCGCGAGTTCGAGGAGGGAGTCGCATGGGAACCGCCGGCCGCCCCCCAGGAGGCCGCCGCGCCTCGGACCCCGGGAGAAGGGCCATCGTCGCGCTGAGCACACTGGTGCGGGAAGGGCCGCGTGCGGGTTCTCTCGCAGTGCGCGAGTACGCGCCGGGGGAGCCGGGCTACCCGGTCAGCCTGCTCGACCTGCGCGACCCGCCGCGGCGGTTATTCGTGCGCGGCGACTCGCCGCTACCGCCCGAGCGCGTGGTCGCCATCGTCGGCACGCGCTCCGCGACGCCTTACGGATTGCGGATGGCCTCGCGTCTGGCCGCCGACCTGGCGGCGCGCGGCCTCATGATCGTGAGCGGCCTCGCTCGCGGCGTGGACGCGGCCGCGCACGAGGCCGCAATCGAGGCCGGCGGCCGCACGCTGGCGGTGATCCCCTCCGCGCTCGACCGCGTCACGCCTGCCCAGCATGCGGATCTGGCCGAGCGCATCGCGCGCGCGGGAGCGATGCTGAGCGAGGTGGGCGAAGGCGGGCCGTTCGGACGAGGCGCATTCGTGCGCCGCAATCGCATCATCGCGGCACTCGCCGGTGCGACCGTTGTGGTGGAGGCGGGCGAGGAGAGCGGCGCGCTGGCCACAGCCGAAGTCGCGCGCTCGCTCGGCCGCGTGGTCCTGGCGGTGCCGGGCGACGTGGACCGGCCCGGAGCACAGGGCACGCTGGCGCT
>CAZADU010000345.1:0-4663 GCA_964483945.1 uncultured bacterium | reverse complement strand
GCCGCAGCCGAGCACGAGCGCGAGGGAGAACAGGGCGAGGGGGAGCTTCCATCGATGCATGGGCAACCTCCGGCAAAGCGCGTCGGGCGACGCAAGCGTGACGGGACGCCGCTGGGGGCGGGCGGCGAGTGGTCGCGACGGAGCGGGGGCATCGCGCGGGGCCGGCGAGGGAACACGGCCCGCAGGTGCCTCAAGATATGAGCTCATGCACTCGGGTTCAAGCGCGAACCGCACTGCAGCACCGATGTGAATTGTGACAGGAACCTGCATCCCGGATTGCATCGGGCCGCGACGACTCCTCGTCACCTGGACCCGCAAGGGCTTGGGGCGTGTGAGCCTGTGGCTCCGCTCCCGTGTCCATCGCCCCTCCCGGCACCTCGTGGCTGCACGGAGCAGGGCGCGAACCGGCCCCATCCATTCAGTTGATTGTGAACCCTCGCATGTACCGGTTCACGCGTTCGCCCTCGCGCTCGCGCAGCGAGATGCAGGTGTTCACCATGTCGCCCACGCGGTTCAGCGTCTGGTCCACGCCGGGCACGGCGCGTTGCGGGTCCTCGAAGAACTTCTGCGTGGCGGCGAACCGCTCGGCCGAGCAACCGCTGCCCATCATGGGCAGGAACCGCAGTGCCGGCGGCGGGACTCGTTCGGCGATCTTCGGGTAGTGGTCCATCATCCACTTGAACATGCGATTCGCGAACGCCTCATCGCGGCCGCTAGCGCCCTGCATGATGATGAACATCTCGGTGGGCCGCACCTTGTCGGACAGCATGTAGTCGAGAGCGCGCGCCTCGAGCTCGGGGGCCTCGAACGCGCCGAGCGCACCGAGGAAGCGGCGGCGGATCGCGGGCACCTCGGTGGCTTCCACGCGCCGCTGATAGTCGTCGAACATCGCGGCGTCGCCCTTCTTGGCGGCCAGCGACAGCACGGCGTCTGCGATGCCCGGGTCCACGCTGGTCGAGTCCTTCAAGTACTTGGCCGCCGCGTCGCGTGCGAACTCCATCACCTTCTCGTCCCGGCCACGGTTGGCGAGCCAGCGCACCAGCTCGCCGCGCATCGTCGAGACGGTCTCGTCCTCACCGGGCTTCTTCTCGTAGCCCACACGCTCGAGGGCCGGCGACAGCGTGTGCCGCACGTATACGGCGAACAGGTCGGCAAGACTGTCGGGCACGAACGGGGCACGCACCACGTTCAGGCCGTCGATGGTGCTCGACACCACCTGCGGCTCGGGGTCACGACCGAAGTGTGACAGTGACTGCAGATAAGTATCGCCGTGCAGTTCGCCAGCGGTCATGAGCAGCGCCAGGTTGCCGAGGAACGCCACACGCTCGTGCGCGTCCAGCACGCTGCTGGCGTTCTCGGCCAGCAGCGCCATCCACTCCTCGGGCACACTCCAAGCGTAGTACCCGTGGCCCTCGCCGTTCGGCATGACCCACGCCGGCTTGCCCGCCAGCTTCACTACCGTGCTCTCCTCGGTGAGCAGCACGCGCTTGCTGCTCACCTTCTTGCCATCTGACCATTTGAGCGTCACCGGCACGTGCCAGCGCACGGGCGGTTGCGTGACGCCGTAGGGCGTGGCGCGCGACTGCGTCAGGCGCACGCCGCCCTCGGCGGGCACGACCCGCAAGTAAGGCACCCCCGGCTGGTCCAAAAACGTGGTCATCGCGGCCGACACATTCGTGCCGCTCGATTGGTCGAGCGCCTTCCACAGGTCGGCGGCGGTGGCGTTGCCCCACTCGTGGCGCTTCAAGTATGCGCGCACACCCTTCTGGAACGCTTCAGGCCCCAGGTAGCGCTCGAACATGGACAGCACCGACTTGCCCTTGCTGTAGACGAGGCCCACGTTTTGCAGCCCCGCCGCGGACGACTTGGTGTTGTCGCGGATGGGCCGCGTGGACGGCTGCATGTCGCCGCCCTTCACGTTCTGGACGCGCTGCAGGTCGTTCAGCCCATCGCGCATCTGCGGGTAGACCTCGTCGGTGATCTTCGAGGCCATCCAGTCTGCGAACGACTCGTTGAGCCACAGGTCGTCCCACCACGCCATGGTGACGAGGTCGCCGAACCACATGTGCGCCAGCTCGTGGGCGTTCACGCTGGCGTTCGACCGTTTCTGCGCCGCCGTGGCCGTGGCCGGGTCGAGCAATAGGACGTCGTCGCGGTAGGTGATGAGTCCGGGATTCTCCATCGCACCGTAGGCGAACTCGGGCACCGCGATCAGGTCCAGCTTCTCGAACGGGTACCGGCTGCCGAACCACCTCTCGAGTGCCGCCAGCAGCTTGGGTGTGGTCTCCACCGTGATGGCGGTGAGTTGCTTCTGGCCCTGACACGTCACCACGCGCGCCGGAATGCTGGTGCCGGGTATGGGCGTGTACTCGAACGGCCCGACCGCGATGGCGATGAGGTAGCTGGGCAGGGGCGGCGTACGCTTGAACGTGACCGTCTTCCAGCCGTCCTTCTCCGAGACGTTTTCGACGGGTGTGTTGGTGAGTGCTTCCTGCGCCACCGGAACCTCGAGGGCCAGCTGCCACGGGAACTTGAACCCGGGCTCGTCCCAGCACGGGAACGCCTCGCGTGCGTCGTCGGACTCGAACTGCGTGAACAGGTAGCCGCGCTGGTCGCGCATGGCGCGATAGAGCCCCACCGCCCGCGTACCGTAAAGATGCGTGAACTCCACCTCGAGCACCGCCGCGCCCTTGGAGAGCGCTCGCGCGGTGACGAGTGTTTGCAGACCTTGCTCACCGGTCACGCGCTTGAACGCCACCGTGTCGGCGCCCTGGCGAAGCGTGACGCGCGTGAGCTTCTGGCCCTCGGAGTGGAACCGCAGTGTGTCCGTGGCGCGCGCCACGTCGAGTTCCACGCGCACGCTGCCTGAGTAACTGCGCTTGTCGGGATCGAGCCTGAGCTTCACGGCTTGAAAACGCGGCGCGATGTCACGACCGAGCCGCACGTCGGGCATCTCCTCGGCGGCGTACGCGGCCGGCACCGGCCACAAGAGCGTGGCGAACAGGACGAGCGCGACCGGAAACCGCGCGCTGCGGTGGGCGGGAACGGGCATGGGGGCCTCCAGGCGGGTCGGGCTCGAGAACGGGAACCGGGGGACAGTGCGCCGTCTCGCACTCGCCACGCAAGCCATCCCCCGCCGCAGGGGTGGCCACCTGACCGTGGGCGTAGCCGCCTGTCGGCGACGTGGCCGCGTGGGTTTGTGACGCACCCTCCGTCCGCGTAGTGTCGAGTCCCATGATGCCGACAGGGAGGTCGATCGATCACCTGCTGCCGCTGGTGCTCGCGATGCTTGCGGGTGCCGTCCTTTGGTATGCGCACGCGGTGGCGTGGGACCTGGGTGGTCGCTCCCCGATCCTGTCGTACGACAGCGCTCAATACGCGCTCGCCGCGCGCGAGTTCGCGTGGCACGGCCACTTCGCCACGCCGTTCGCACTACCGCTCGACCTCGCCACGCACGCCGGTTCCCCGTGGCCGCTTTCGGCCCTGCAACCGGGGCTCGTGCTCGTCGAGGCGCTCATCTTCAGACTGGCGCCTCATCACGGCGTACCGGTCGGGGCCGACCCGCGTGCGTGGCTCACGCTGATCCTACCGTTCGTGAGCTTCCTGATGCTCGGGGCGGCCGGCGTGCTCGGTATGCGCCACCTGCTCGCGGTTCACGCCCTTGGCTCCCCGTTCCTATGGCGCATCGGCGCGCCCGCAGTGGTCGGGTTCATGCTGCTTCTCGATCCCGAAGCACAGCACTTCTCGGTCACCGGCCTCACCGAACTGCCGTTCACCGTGCTGCTGCTCGCCGCACTGCTCGGACTCGCGCGCGGCGCTGGCACGCAATACCCGTGGGTGTTCGGCTTGCTGCTTGGCGTAGCGGGGCTGTTTCGCGCCAACATGCTGTGGCTAACGCCCCTGTTCGCGCTGGGCTCTGCATGGTGCGCGCCGCCCGGGCGGCGCCTACGCGTCGCAATCATGATACTTGCCGGCTACGCGCTGCCGCTCGCGCCGTGGTGGTACTACAAGTGGCGCGCTTTCGGCTCGCCGACTTGGGACATCACGCGCTTCGTCGTGTGGGACCAGGTGGACGGCCGCAGCTGGTTCCAGCTCTACCACCGTCCCGCTCCGCCCGACGTTCCGGGCGGGTGGGAGGCCGTGCGACTGCTCTCGGGAAAGATCTGGGGCAATCTGGGCCGCCTGCTGCCGGTGCTACTCGAGGGCCCGCGCGGCCTGTGGCTGGGCGCACTCACCGCGTACCTGTTCACGCGACCGCCGCGACCGCTCGCCGCCGCCGCGGCCGTCGCACTCGCCGGGCTTGCACTCAATGTGCTCGCGGCATGCGCCAGCATCCCGTGGTTGCGCTACATGTTCCCGACTCGCGTGCTCGCCGAGTCAGCGGGACTGGTCGCACTGTGGTCCCTGATCCAACGCATGCCGCCACCCGGCGTGCGCATGCGTCACGCCCTGTGCGTCGTCGCGGCCGGGATCGCGCTGGCGTGGGGCGGCTGGCTCACAAGCCTGGCCTACGGCGAGGCGCGGCAGGCATCGCTCGAGCGTGGCGTGCCGCAGAGCCGTACGCTCACGGCGCTGTCGATCGCTCTCAACGAGGTCCTGCGTCCGGGCGAGACCGTGATGAGCAACCTCGGCCCTGCGCTCGCGTGGCAGACGAACCATCCGG
>CAZADU010000344.1:0-6841 GCA_964483945.1 uncultured bacterium | reverse complement strand
TTCAAGGCCGCCCAAGCAAAGTTCGGCGCGGAGCTGGCCGATGCGATGCCGGAGGCGTCACTCGAAGACTGCGTGAGGCACGCGCTGACCGTTCTCACCCGGCCGTTGGCGATCCGCGGCGAGCGGTTGGCGAGGTGCACGGCGTGAAGCGTGGTCGAGACTGGTCGGCGGGCTGCACACGGTCGCTCACTTCACCCGTTTCGTGACCAGCCTCCGGTAGTGCTCCGGGCGCCGGTTCGAGAAGATCGGGGTGAGCGCGGTGAGACGCTTGTCGCGCGCCGCGGACAGGTCGCAATCCACCGCCAGTGCGACCTCGTCGCGCAGGCCCGCGCGCACCATGACGTTCCCGCCCGGGTCCACCGCCTGGCTGCGGCCCGTGAACGGCACCGTGCCGCCAGGGCGCTTCTCGGTGCCGGTCCGGTTCGCGGTCACCGTGTAGACGCGATTCTCGAGCGCGCGCACGCGCATGGCCTCCTGCGCATTGGGGAACACCAGGTTGGACGGGTGCGCCAGCACGTCGGCGCCGTCCAGCGCCAGCGAGCGCGCGACCTCCGGGAAACGCCAGTCGAAGCAGATGAGCATACCCACCCGGGCGCGACCGACGCGGTGCACCTCGAGCGGCAGGTTCCCGGGCGTGAACCATTCGCGCTCGCGTTCGAACAGGTGGAGCTTGCGGTAGACGGTGCGCACCCCACGCGGGCCGGCGAGCAGCGCGCTGTTGTAGTGACGACCACGCGCGACCTCGGGGAACCCGGCGATGTAGTGCCGCCGGTCGCGCCGTGCCGCGGCCGTGAGCGCGCGGGCGGTGTGGCCCTGCTCGGCGTCCTCGGCCAGTGAGGCCACCTCGGCGTGCGACGAGAACACATAGCCGCTGGACCACAGCTCCGGCAGGATCACCAGCTCGGCGTCCACCGTGCGCGCGAGTGCGAGCCCGCGCTCGAGATTGCGCTCTGGCTGCCCGAAGTCGGGCCGGCCCTGGACGAAGGCGACGCGAAATGTGGTCATGTCGGCACCGTAACGGCGAGCGGCGAATCCGGCAAAAAAACGGCGACCGGCGACAAGGCCGGAACACGGGTCCGGATCCTGATCGCCGGTGCCAAGCGGGTCCCTCACGACCCGCGTCACCCGCCCGAAGGCGGGACAGTGGTGCGCCGTATCGGCGCTGGGGTCAGTGTATCACGACGGGAAAAGCCGTTTCACCGATCCGGGAAGCGAGGGTTGTGAGGGGTGCGCCGGCGCTTTCCGCCAGCGACATCCGTGACACGGCCGCCGCGTTCACCAGCTGAACCTCCCGCCCCCGCAGCAGGACGAAGAACTCCTGCCCGCGAAGGTTCATGAAGTCGGAGAGCCGCTGGCTGGGCCGCTCGAGAGGCATCCAGACGCGTCCTGTAACCGAACTGCCGTCGTTCAGCCATACTTCCGCATCCTCCTCACGCGAGGGTGTGAAGCCGCGCGTGAATACGTCGCTGTGGAGCACGTCCGGACCCGGCACGAGTCTCAGCAACCGCTGGCGGCTGACGAGCTCGATCCGGCCGTCCGGGCCCGTGGCCACGGGAAGGAATCGCGACGATGAGTTGAGCTTGGCGAGGATCGTCTGGTGACGGCTGCCTGACGGATCGAGGTCGAGGAAGATCTGGCCTTCGGCCGCCCCGTCCTCGGCGCTCCAGTACGTCATGGAGATCCGCCGCTTGGGGATGTAATGATCCATGTCTCGTGTCTCCTCGAGCCCGGCCGCCGTCGTCCGTGAGGCACGCCTCCGTGCCGGTGAACGGTTGGCGATTCGCCTTGCCTGCTCCCGAGGTGAGCAATCCCCCTGCCAGCGGCCCGCGTCCGCGACGCGATGCGCGCCCCTCACGCGAGAGACGCGCGCGGAGCGCGGCTCGAGCAAGTGCACGACCCCTGCAACAGCCCCTCGGGCGGCTGCGCGGGCGTGCAGGGCGCACGCCGGGAACCGCTCCGGCGTGGCAGGTTGCCGACTCGGCCGAGTCGATTTCGCGGCGGTGCTGCTCGCCGGTATCCAAGCCGCCCGCGCCGCTGGTACCATCTGCCGCGACATGATCCAACGCGCGGCGGAGCAGCCCCCGGGTCGGACCCCGGCCCGCCGGATGCGGCTCCCGAGCGCGTCCGGCGAGGTCCTGGCGATGTTCGCCATCGCGCTCGTGCTGCGCGTGGCCTACGTGTTCGCCGTGCACCGCACGGGCGCGGAGCCGTCGAGCGACTCCATCGCCTACGACGTCATCGCCTGGAACCTGGCGCGCGACCTGGGATTCCAGTTGATGAGCGACGGCACGCTGTACCCGACCGCCAAAGCCCCGCTGCTGCCGTGGCTCGTGAGCCTCGTCTACCGCGCGACCGGGCACGTGTACTTCGCCTCGCTGCTGTTCCAGTGCGTGATCGGCGCGCTGGTGCCGGTGCTGGTGCGTTCGCTCGGACACAGCATGTTCGGGACGAACGTCGGCCGCATCGCGGGCTGGCTCGCGGTGGCCCACCCGCTGCTCATCTTCTTCTCGGGCTACCTGCTCACCGAGAGCCTGTTCGCGGTGATGGTGCTGGCCTCCCTGCTCGCGAGCGCGGAGTGGCTCAAGGCCCCGCGTCCGGCCCGCGCCTTCGGCGCCGGGCTGCTGTGGGGCCTTGCCTGCCTCACGCGCCCCACCGCCATGCCGCTCGCACCGCTCGTCGCACTGTGGGCGTGGGCCCCGCTCGGGCTCATGCTCGGTGCCGGCGAGCGCGCCCGACAGACCGGCGCGCTACTGCTGGGTCTGGTGTTGGCGATCGCGCCGTGGACGGTGAGGAATGCCATCGTGCTGCACGACTTCGTGCCCATCACCACGGGCGGCGGCCGCACGCTGCTCGACGCGAACAACGCGCGCGTGTGGGACGATCCCGCGCTGCGCGGCAGTGCGATCAGCACCGCCGAGGTGGAGCCGTGGCGCACCCGCTTCGCGGGGCACTCCGAGATCGAGGTGGACCGCATCGCGAGCGACGAGGCGGTCGCGTTCGGTCTGTCGCGCTGGCGCCAGTGGCCCGAGATGTCATGGGCCAAATTCTCGCGCATGTGGCGGCTCACCGCACTCGCACCGAGCACGGGCCGTTGGTTCCGCACGGGCTCGCTGCCCGATCGGCTGCTGAGGCTCGCCGACCCACTACTGCTGTGGTCACTGCTCACGCTACCGCTGGCGCTGTGGGGGCTGGTGCGCACGCTGAAGGACTCGCGGCGGCAATTCCAACTGCTGCCGCTATGGGTGGTAGCGGTGTTCACCGCCGGCTCGCTCGTATTTTGGGGCGCGCTCCGGCTGCGGGTGCCGGCCGAGCCGATGCTCTTGCTCTATGCGGGCGTGGGCGCTGCCGACCTGTGGTGGCGGGTGCGGATGCGCCGGGCCGGGCTTGCGCTGATCTCCGACGAACGTCACTGACCCACCGGCGCCGCGGCGGCGCCCGCCGGAGCGACGCGTGAGGCGAAAGCGGCGGAGCGTGTCCGCCCGCCATCCTCGCGCAGCACCCGTCGCGGCCCGCCGGTGCGCGTGAATGCCGCGCCCGTCCCGGGCGGATTGGGCCGGGAGCCCGTGTCTCCTATCTTGCCTCCATCCCAGAGGGTACGGCGGTTGCCGTTCACCCCGGTCGCAATGGCGCTGCTGCCGTTCGCGGCCTGTTCACGACCCTGCGGCGTTCCCCCGGAACACCGCGCGAGGAGTGCGATCGCGATGCGATTCCCCGTGCTGCACCGTCTCGCCGTGCTGCTGATGCTGGCGGCGTTCACGGCGTCCGCCAGTGCTGCGGAGAAGTCGAAGGACAAGGGCAAAGACAAGGGCAAGGGCGGCGCGTCGGCCGCGGGCGCGGCGGGTGCCGCTGGAGCCGCCGACAAGCCGTTCACCGAGTGGTCCAAAATCACGAAGGACGCCGAGCAGAAGCAGGGCTTCTTCACCTACTGGAAGAAGCGCGACAACCTCTACCTCGAGCTCTCGAAGGAACAGCTGAACCAGCCGTTCCTGTACGTGGTCAGCCTGTCGCGCGGCATCGGCTCCAACTTCGTGTTGGGCGGCCTGCCGTTGGACGACCGCATGCTGCAGTTTGAGCGCCATGGCGACCGCATCGCGCTCGTGCACGTGAACACCTGGCTCACCGCGCCCAAGGACCTGCCCATCGGCAAGGCGCGCGAGCTGTCCACGCCGCAGTCCATCGTGCAACTGTTCAAGATCGAGAGCGAGCAGGACTCGAGCAAGAACGTGCTCATCGACCTGGGCGCGATGCTGTTGTCGGACGTCACCGATCTGGCCGAGGGGCTCAAGGCGCGGCTCGGGAACGTCTCCGTGCGTTTCGACAAGGACCGCTCGGTGCTCGGCAGCCTCAAGACGTTCCCCGACAACGCCGAGTTCGAAGTCACGCTCACCTACTCGCCGAACGACCGCTCGCGGCTGGACCTCGAGTCCGTGCCGGACGACCGCTTCATCCCGATCGGCGTGCACTACTCGTTCTCGCGGCTGCCCGCGAACCCCATGCCGCGGCGCTGGGCCGACAACCGCGTCGGTTTCTTCCTGGAGGCCAGCAAGGACTTCTCGCGCGATGAGAAGGAGAACTTCTGGCTGCGCTACGTCAACCGCTGGCGGCTCGAGAAGAAGGACCCTTCGGCCGCGCTGAGCGAGCCGGTCAAGCCGATCGTGTACTACATCGACTGGACGGTGCCGGACAAGTATCGCCCGTGGGTGAAGTCGGGTGTCGAGAAGTGGCAGAAGGCGTTTGAGGCCGCCGGCTTCAAGAACGCCATCGTGGCGATTGATCCGCCGAAGGACGACCCCGACTGGGATGCCGAGGACGTGCGCTACAGCACGCTCCGCTGGATCACGTCGAGCGAACCGAGCTTCGGCGCGATCGGGCCGTCGCGCGTGGACCCGCGCTCGGGCGAGATCTTCGACTCGGACATCCTGTTCGAGCAGAGCATGTTCCAGAACTACGCGAACTCGTATCGCCGCTTCGCCGGCCCGGAGGCGATCGCCGAGGCTGCGCTACCCGAGAACGCACTCACGCACCTGCCGAAGGGTATGGAGCTCGCGCACCTGTGCATGGCCGGCGACGCGGTCGCCATGGCCGGCGAGCTTCAGCACATCGCGCTGCTCATGGATGGTTCGCTCGAGCCAGGAAGCCCGGTCCCCGACGAATTCATGAAGTCGGCGGTTGAGTGGGTGGTCATGCATGAGGTTGGGCACGCGCTCGGCCTGCGCCACAACTTCCGCTCCAGCACGAGCACGCCCTACGCTCAGCTTCAGGACCAGTCGTTCACCGGTACCCGCGGGCTGTACTCGTCAGTCATGGAGTACCCGAGCCCGAACATCGACTACACCCGCACGAAGCAGGGGGACTGGTACACCACCACGGCCGGCACGTACGACGTCTGGGCGATCCGTTACGGCTACACGCCGAGCGGCAAGTCCACGCCGGACGAGGACTACGCGGTCGTGCGCTCGATCGCGAACGAGTCGCTGCAGCCGGGGCACGAGTATTCGACGGATGAGGACACCTACCCCTCGGACGCGCCGGATCCGCGCTCGAACATCTACGACCTCGGCGACGATCCGCTGCAGTTCATGAAGGACCGCACGTCCTTCCTGCTCAGTACGTGGCAGTCGCCGCACTTCGAGGAGCGCGTGGTGGGCAAGTCGGGCGATCTCACCGCACTTCGCCGCGCCCTGGACAGCATGGTGCAGCAGTACGCGATCGCCGCGGGCATGGCGGTCAAGTACGTGGGCGGCTCGTACATGACGCGCGTCGAGCGCGGCCAGTCGGGCGAGAAGGATCCCGTGGAACCGATCCCGGCCGCGAAGCAGCGCGAGGCCATGGACCTGTTGTCGCAGCGGGTGTGGGCGGCGAACTGGATGAGCGCACCCCCGAAGCTGCTCGAGCGCCTCGCCCCGAATCGCTGGTCGCACTGGGGCATGGGCCCCGGCGGCACGTTCGCGGGCCGGCAGGACTACGCCTGGAACGACCGCGTGCTGGCGATCCAGACGACGGTTATGAACGGTACGACGTCGCCGGCACTGCTCGCTCGGCTGCGCGAGCAGGAAACACGCGTCACCGATCCTTACCGACTGTCGGAGCATTTCGACAAGCTCACCAAGGCCATCTGGGGCGAGGTGGGCGCGACGAACCCGGCGTTGATCAAGCCGCTCGATGGCCCGCACACGCGCCGCGAACTGCAGCGCGCGTTCGTGGACCGCTTGGCGAACATGGTCGTGGACCCGCCGGCCAACGCGCCGGACGACGCCCGCGCGCTGGCACGCCTGACCCTCACGCGCGTGGACTCGCGTTGCGCTCGTGCGCTCGCCGCCGAAGGTCCGATGGGCGACAACACACGCGCACACTTGCTCGAGACGCGGGCACGCATCAAGCGAGCACTCGAAGCGAGCCGCTCGGCCGACTCCGCTCCGCCTCCCGGCCGTCCCGGCGGAATGGGCGGAGTGAGTGTGGACAACCGCTGAACCCGACGTGACCCCGTACGGGGTCGTGATCGCTGATACTCGAAGCGCCCCGGGGACGCGGTCCCCGGGGCGCTTCGCTGCGTGGACGACTCGGCCGAGCCCGTCTGGGTACGACCCGGACTCTCAGACTGTTGCGCGCCAGACGCTTCCGCCGGGCATCTCCAACTTCACCTGAGCCTCGTCTAGCGTGCTCCGCTGCGCGAACTCTCCTTCGCGGTCGGCGGCTCCGCGAGCGGCACGCGCACGGGCCGGCCCTGCCAGGACTGCAGCGCGCTCGTCACCACCGCCTCGCCGGGACGGCCGCGCGGGTCGAACGGGTCGCGCGGCTCGGCGGCACTCCCCCACTTCCAGAAGAACGCTCCGGCCAGCCA
>CAZADU010000343.1:0-8799 GCA_964483945.1 uncultured bacterium | reverse complement strand
GGGCCTGTTCGTGCTCGATAGCGACGGCCGACACGCCCGGCGCACGCAGGTCGCACTCGGGCGGGGATCCGCCAACGCCATCGAGATCAAGAACGGTCTGAAACCTGGAGACCAGGTCATCCTGTCCGAGATGTCGCGCTGGGACACCGTGGACCGGGTGAAGTTGCAGTAGGCCTGTGGGCGGACTCGCAGGCGCCTGCAGTAGGCGCGCAGAGAACCTGCAGGAACGTGTAGGGCAGTTGAAGGAAGCCTGAACTGGAAGCTGCAGTGAACTCACCGCTCCCCTGGGGAGGAGATATGACCGTGATCACCAATGATCGAGTGACGCCTCAGGGCGGCACCATGGCCGAGGCGAGCCGTTCACTGCTGCGGCTGGAGGATGTGAAGAAGGTCTTCTACACCGACGAGGTCGAGACCCACGCGCTCTCGGGCGTGCACCTCGAGATCGGCCGCGGTGAGTACGTGTCCATTTCGGGCCCGTCTGGTTGCGGCAAGTCCACGCTGCTCTCGATCCTCGGCCTGCTCGACACGCCCACCGACGGCCAGTACTGGCTGGACGGCAAGCCGGTGCAGTCACTCGGCTTCACCGAGCGCGCGCGCATCCGCAATCGCGAGATCGGCTTCATCTTCCAGAGCTTCAACCTGATCGGCGACCTGACCGTCGCCGAGAACGTGGAGCTGCCGCTCACCTACCGCGGCATGGCGGCGACCGAGCGCAAGCGGCGCGTGGGGGAGGCGCTCGAGCGCGTCAGCATGGCGCATCGCTCGCGGCATTTGCCGAGCCAGTTGTCGGGCGGCCAGCAGCAGCGTGTCGCCGTGGCGCGCGCGCTCGCGGGCGACCCGCTCATCCTGCTTGCCGACGAGCCCACCGGCAACCTCGACTCGCGCAACGGCGAGGCCGTGATGGATCTGCTGCGCGACCTGCACCAGCAGGGCAGCACCATCTGCATGGTCACGCACGATTCACGGTTCTCGAAGTACGCGCAGCGCACCATCCAGCTGTTCGACGGACGCGTCGTGGACGAGAAGCGCGGCCACTGAGCCGCGCCTCCGTCCTGCTCGGGGCTCCCCGCTCACCCAGGAAACCTGCACGCCCATGGACACCCTGCTATTAGACCTCCGCTTCGCGCTCCGCTCGCTGCGGCGCTCACCGGGATTCGCGTTCACCATCGTGTTGATGATCGCACTCGGGATTGGTGCCAACGCCATGATCTATTCGGTGCTGCGTGGCATCCTGTTCCGCGACCTGCCGTTCCCGCAGGCCGAGCGCATTCTCAAAGTGGACGGCCGCGACACGCGCCGAGCCGAGGGGAACATGTCCATGTCGCTGCCGGACGCGCGCGACGTGAACGAGCGCGTGCAGGCGCTGTCCGCAACCGGCACGTGGACCGAGAGTTCGGCCTACTTGACGCTCGGTGACGAGCCGATGCGATTCAAGTCCACGGTGGCAAGCGATGGTCTCGCGGAGGCGCTCGGCGTCACACCGTTGCTCGGCCGCTGGTTCACGCCGGACGAGACCCTCACCGGAGCGAACCTGGTGCCGGTGGTGGTGGGCCACCAAGCGTGGCGTGAGCGGCTGAAGGGTGACCCCGACATCCTCGGCAAGACGCTCAACATGAACGGGCGCGTGCGCACCGTGGTCGGCGTGATGCCCGAGGGGTTCCGCTTCCCCGAGGTCAGCGACTTCTTCCTGCCCATGGCGATGAACGACACGTCCGACAGTCGTGGTGCTCACTACCTGCAGATGGTCGGCCGCCTGGCGCCGGGTGCGACGCTCGCCACGGCGCGTCAACAGCTGGATGCGCTCGGAAGCGAGCTGTCCAAGCAGTATCCGATGACCAACTCGCACATGGGCTTCACCGCGCGCCCCTACCGCGAGGATCTGGTGGCGGACGTGAAGCCCATGCTCATCCTGCTCGCCCTTGCCGTGTCGTTCGTGCTGGCGATCGCGTGCGCGAACGTGGCCAACCTGCTGCTGGCCCGCGCCAGCGGCCGTGTGCGCGAACTGGGCGTGCGTCTGGCGCTGGGTGCGACGCGCACGCGCATCATCCGGCAGTTGCTGACGGAGAGCCTGCTGCTGGCAGTGCTCGGTGGCGCGCTGGGCATCCTGCTCGGGGAGTGGGGCTTGCGGTTGGTGCTGGCCAGCATCCCGATGGAGTTCCCGTACTGGATGCACTTCGAGCTGGACCCGTTCGTGGTCGCGGCGGTGGCCGGCGTGTCGGTGCTGTCGGGGCTCGTGTTCGGATTCGCGCCCGCATGGCAGGTGACCTCGGGCGACTTGCTGACACCGCTGCGCGAGGGAACGCCCGGCGGCGGCGACTCGCCCGCGCGCCGGCGTCTGCGAGACGGCCTCGTCGTGGTGGAGATCGCGCTGGCGGTGGTGCTGCTGGTCGGGTCCGGGCTCATGGTGCGCAGCTTCATGCGCATGCAGGAACAGCGCAGCACACTCCGCACCGAGGGCGTGCTCACGGGCACGGTCACGCTGCCCGTGGCCGTCTACACCAATGACGAGCAGCGGGTGGCGTTCTTCCGTGAGTTCCGCCAGGCCGTCTCGGCACTGCCCGGGGTGATCGAGGTGGGCGGTGTGCTCAACCTGCACCTCGGCCGCAGCAACTGGACCATGTCGCTGCTGCGCGAGGGAGTGGATGATCCGCAGAAGCCGGAACGCCCGGAGGCCGCGTTCAACTCGATCACACCGGGGTATCTCAAGGCCGTGGGACTGGCACTCGTGCGCGGTCGCGACATCACCGATGCCGATGGCGGTACCGGTGCGCAGGTCGCACTCGTCAATCAGTCCGCCGCCAAGAAGCTGTGGCCGGGGGAGGACGCGATCGGCAAGCGGCTCCAGATCAACACTCGCGACATGACATGGCTCACCGTGGTGGGCGTGGTCGCCGACGTGCCCCAGCACATCCACTCTCACAACGAGCGCATCGAAGAGGTGCTGGTGCCGCACGCGCAATTCGCCGGACAGACGCTGGTGTGGACCATCCGCACCGAGGGCGATCCAGGCGCGCTGGCCGGGCCGGTGCGCACGCTGCTGCGCGCGCGTGATGCCAACCTGCCGTTCTACGGCGCACGCACCCTGCGCGAGCATGTCTCGCGATCGATGTGGGACACGCGAGTCTACGCGCAACTCATGGGCGTGTTCTCCCTGCTCGCCCTGTTCATCGCCGCGCTCGGGATCTACGGCGTGATGGCCTACTCGGTGAGCCAGCGCACGCGCGAGATCGGTATCCGCATCGCACTCGGTGCCGCGCGCAGCGATGTGCGGCGGCTGGTGTTCGGCCAGGCCACGCGGCTCACCGGAATCGGCATGGGCATCGGACTCGCCGCGGCGTTCGGCGTCACGCGGCTCATGGCGGGACTGCTGTTCGGCGTGCGCCCCGACGACCCGCCCACATTCTTCACCGTCACTGTCATCCTCGCCGCCAGTGCGATTCTCGCCGCCTGGCTTCCTGTCGCGCGCGCCGTGCGCGTGGACCCGGTCGTGGCTCTGCGCCACGAATAGGAGTCGTCATGGAAATCCTGCTCCAGGACCTTCGCTTCGCGCTGCGATCATTGCGGCGCACTCCAGGGTTCACCGCCGTGGTCGTAGCGGTGTTGGCGCTCGGCATCGGCGTCAACACCATGATCTTCAGCATGGTGTACGGAATCATGCTGCGCGCCTGGCCGCTGCCCGAGTTCGACCGGGTGATGACCATCCGCGAGGTCAGCAAGGAGAAGGACGAGAAGGGCGCTGGGATGTCGTGGCTCAACTACCAGGAGCTGCGGGACGGCAACAAGTCGTTCGAGCACGTGGGCGGGTTCTGGGACATCGGTGCGCAGGTCGCGATCGGCGAGGAACCCGAGCAGCTCGAGGCCGCGAACATCACCGCCGGATTGCTGCCCGCACTCGGGCTCTCGCCGCAACTCGGGCGCAACTTCACGACCGAGGAGGAGGTCTACGGCCAGAACTGGGGCGCGGTGATGATCAGCGACCGGCTGTGGAAGCGTCGCTTCGGCGGTACTGCCGACGTGCTCGGCCGCACGCTCAAGCTGAACGGACGGGTACGGACGATCGTCGGCGTCATGCCTCCCAAGTTCAACTGGCCCGAGGTCGAGGACCTGTGGATCCCCGCGGCGGTCTCCCCCGAGGACGCGCGCGAACGCGCCGACCATGTCCTGCAGGTGGCCGCGCGGCTCAAGCCCGGTGTGACCCAGAAGCAGGCCAACGCGGAGGTCGCGAGCTTCTACTCACGCCTTGCCAAGGACCACCCGGAGACGATGAAGGGCTGGACCAGCCGCGTCATGGGGTTCGCGGACGAGTGGCGCCGTGAGATCGCCCTCATGATGGCCATCATGTCCACGGCCGTGGCGTTCGTGCTGCTGATCGCGTGCGCGAATGTCGCCAACCTCATGATGGCGCGCGCGGCGGCGCGCAAGCGGGAGCTGAGTGTACGCCTGGCGCTCGGGGCCTCGCGCGGCCGAGTCGTGCGGCAGCTGCTCACCGAGAGCCTGCTGCTGGCCGCCGCCAGCGCGGTCGCGGGCACGTTGCTCGCACACGCCGGCAACCGGCTCTGGGTCGGCATGATCCCGCTCGAGAAACCGTTCTGGATGGATTTCTCGATCGACCTGCCGGTGTTGTTGTTCACGGCGGGCATCACCACGTTCGCGGCGGTGGCGTTCGGGTTGCTGCCTGCGTTGCAGGCGTCGGACACGAACCTCTCGGAGGCGATCCGCGAGGGCGGCAGCCAGACCGGCGGCAGCCGCTCGCGCGGGCGGCTGCGCAGCGGGCTGGTCGTGGCCGAGGTGGCGCTGTCGCTCACGCTGCTCGTGGCTTCGGGGCTCATGATCCGGAGCCTGTTCGGGATGATGGACAGCGAGCGTCTCGTGCGTTCCGAAGGCGTGCTGACGGCGCGCTTCTTCCTGCCGGTGGCGACCTGGCCGAGCGACTCGGCGCGCCGCGAGTGGGTGGCACGCGTGCTGCCGGTGGTGCGCACGGTCCCGGGCGTGAACTCGGCCGCGATCGTGAACGTGCTGCCGCTCGGCCGGAACAACTGGAACACCCGCATCGTGGGCGAGACCGGGACGCGAACCGACCCCGAGCGACCGCTGGTGGTCAACTTCACGGAAGCCTCGCCCGGCTACTTCTCCACGCTCGGGATCCCGTTGCACGCGGGCCGAGACTTCACGGACTCCGACGCTCCGGGGAGCGAGTCCGTCGTGATCGTGAACCAGTCGCTGGCGCGCACGTTGTGGCCGGGTAAGGACCCACTCGGCCAGCGGGTCAAGATGGTGCACGACGAACGGAAGCTCGGCTGGCGCCGGGTCGTGGGCGTCGTCGCAGACGTGCCGCAGAACCTCGAGTCGAACGAGCGCATCTTGCACTCCGTGTTCGTGCCGCACGCGCAGGAGCCCGACCAGACCATGACGTGGGTGCTGCACACGAGCAACGGCGACGCCGCTTCGCTCGTGCCCGCGCTTCGCTCGGCCATGCAGCAGCACGCGCCCGATGTTCCGCTCACGGACGTCCGGAGCATGCACGACGCCGTGAAGTTCGCGGTGTGGACGCAACGCCTGTTCGGCTCCCTCATGGGTGTGTTCGCCGTACTGGCGCTGGTCATCGCCGCCGTGGGTCTCTACGGCGTGATGGCGTACTCGGTCGCTCAGCGCACGCAGGAGATCGGCATTCGAATGGCGCTGGGTGCTGAGGCGCGCGACGTGGTCAACATGGTGGTCGGCCAGGCGCTCCGCCTCACGATGCTCGGCATTGGCATCGGTTTCGCCGCGGCATTCGCGCTGACGCGAGGCATGGCGAGCGTGCTGTTCGGCGTCACCGCCACCGACCCGCCCACGTACATCGGCGTGATCCTGATCCTCGCCCTGTCGTCGGTGCTGGCCGCGTGGGTGCCCGCGCACCGCGCCACACGCGTGGACCCGATGCGCGTGCTGCGCTGCGACTGACCAACGGGAATACCCAGCACTCGCGACACCGAGTCCCCCGGACCTGCTCCACGAGGAGAGATGAGATGACTGTTCGCCAGCCCGCACGGGCCGCGCTGGCCCTGGCCACGCTGATCGCGTTGTCGCTCGCCGTCGTGCCCGCGCTGGCGGCCGACGAGGCGGTCACGCTGCTCGAACGCGGCTCCTACCGCCGCGCGGCGGCGATGTGCGAACAGCGGCTGGCCGCGAGCCCGTCGGACGCCATGGCGTGCGCGGTGCTGTCACGTGTGCGGGCGCAGCAGGGTCAGCTGGAGGAGGCCATCCGCCTCGGTACCGCGGCGGTCGCGGCGGATCCCAAGAGCGCCGATGCGCAATACGCTCTCGCCGAGGCCTACGGGCGCAAGGCGCAAGCGGCGGGCATGCTGAAAGCCGCCGGGTTCGCCGGCAAGCTCAAGAAGTCGGCCGAGGCAGCACTCGCGCTCGACCCCAATCACGCGGACGCGCTCGCGATCCTCGTGGACTTCCACCGCAAGGCACCCGGCATCATGGGCGGGGACCGGAAGAAGTCCGCCGAGTACCTCGAGCGCCTCACGCGGCTGGACCCGGCGGCGGGTTGGGCGAAGAAGGCGAACAGCGCGTTCTCGGACAAGGACACCACGCTCGGGGCCCAGTGCCTCGCGAAGGCGCTGGAGCAATCCCCGCAGTCGGGCCGCGCGATGGTGTCGTTGGCGTCGTGGCTGGTTCAGCCGTGGCGCGACCCGGCGCGTGGCGAGAAACTGGCGAAGCAGGCGCTTGAACTCGAACCCTGGCGGGTGGGCGGCTGGCAGGTCCTGGCCGGACTCTATGCCTACCAAGAGCGCTGGACCGAGTTGGACGATGTGCTGGCGCGCTCCGAGGCTGCCGACGCCACGCGCCTCGCACCGTGGTACACGGCGGGTCGCACGCTGGTCACATCGTCGAAGGACCCAGTGCGGGCGGAGCGCCACCTGCGGCATTACCTGGCGCGCGAGCCCGAGATCTCGGCGCCGACGCACGCCAACGCACGCTGGCGGTTGGGGCAGGCGCTCGAGCAGCAGGGGAGGAAGGCCGAGGCGATGGCCGAGTTGTCCGCCTCGGTGAAGGCCGACCCCAAGAACGACGACGCCAAGAAGGACCTGAAGCGCCTGAAAGGCTAGTCCGCGCCGGCCGCTGACGATGCGGGTGGGGCCATACTTTTTAGCTTCGTGACGCTCGCTCGCTCGGCGCTCTGTTAGTGTTCTTGTCCGGCGCGCTGCCGGGGATTCCGGCCGGCGCCGTACACGGAGGATTGCTCGGATGGCTCGCCCTGCCACACCAGCCGTGATGCTCGCCGTTCTGTTCGCCGCACTCGCGTTGGGTTCCGGCGCGACGAGCGCAGGCGAGAGCGCCGAGCCGCCACGGTTGGCAGTCTCGCTGCCCGACGTCACACCGGCCCCGGCGTCCAATCGGTTCACCTGAGAACCCATCCGGGTCCCGTCGGGACCCGTGACCGACGCCGAGTTCGCGCTCTTCCACCTTCAGCGAGCGCTCTACGATCCCGTGGACACGCGCCGGCTGGGCTCGTTGAACGCCGACCTGCACTACCGCGTGAACGGCGAGGTCTATCGCTTCGCGGGCGAGAAGACACTGCGCCGGTTCGTGGAGGAACCCGAACTCTGGTGCGGGCTGCTTCGCGACCCGGTCTCGGGCGAACGGTTCCTGCCGTCCACTCAGTCGCCGCGCGTGTGGTTCACCACGGGGTTCTACTACTTCCACAGCGATTCGACACGCGACCGCTTCATCGAGGACCCGGCCCGCTACGAGGTGAAGCGGGCCATCTGAGCGGCGCGGACGCGAGCTCGTGCGATGCGGGTCCGTGTGCAGGCGGCGACACGTATTGCGGCGCTGCCGAAATCGACCGGACGGCTTCACAAGCCTGAGAACAGGCAGCAAGCTGTTCGGCGGGCCGCTCTCGAACTCATGCCGGCCACCCTTGCCGAGGTCTCCTTGTGAGGCTCTGCGCCCCCGCCGGGGCCGCGACCGGCGCCCATCAGCAATGCCGAGCGTGTCATGTAGACTCGGCGGATGACTCGAACCCCGCCCGGCTACGTGCATGGCACGCATCCCGAGGAGCAGCAGCGCCTCGCCGACCTCAACACGCTCATCAACCGCGCCTCGCTCGACGAACTCGCGCCGCGCCGTGGCGAGCGAGTGCTCGAGCTGGGCAGTGGCCTCGGTCAGTTCGCGCGCGAGCTGGCGCGCGCCACCGGCGAGCGGGTCGTGGCGGTGGAGCGCAGCGCCGAGCAGCTGATGCGCGCGGTGCATCTGGCGGCCGAGGCCGGCGAAGGCTCGCTCGTTGACTTCCGCGAGGGAGACGCCGCGAACCCGCCGCTCACGGAGGCCGAATGGGGTGGCTTCGACCTGGCGCACACGCGGTTCCTGCTCGAGCATGTGCCTGCACCACAGGCGGTCGTGAACGCGATGGCGCGAGCGGTGCGATCGGGCGGGCGCGTGGTGCTCGAGGACGATGACCACGCGGCGTTCCGGATGTGGCCCGAAGCCCCGGGCGTCGAGACGGTGTGGCGCGCCTACATGCGTACGTACGACCGGCTCGGCAACGACCCTCACGTGGGCCGCCGGCTGGTGGAGTTGCTTGCCACCGCCGGTCTGTCGCCTCGGCGCATCGCGCTGCCGCTGTTCGGCGCATGCGCGGGCCAGCCCGAGTTCCCGGCCTATGTCGCGAACCTCACCGCCATCTTCGACGGCGCACGCGACGCCATCCTCGCCACCGGAGGGGTCAGCGCCGGCACGTTCGACGAGGCGCAGGCTGCGCTGCGCGCATGGGGGCGGCGCGGCGACGCCGCACTCTGGTACACG
>CAZADU010000342.1:0-6831 GCA_964483945.1 uncultured bacterium | reverse complement strand
GCGGCCACGGTGAGCATCTCGGTGAACGCCGTGCTGCAGTCCACGCCCCTCCACGGCAGTCCCTCGCACTGGTCGGCACCGGGCACGGCGCTGCAGTTGGCCATCGTCACGGGTGGAGCGGTGTGGGGGCTCTACACCGCGCTCGGCCGCCGCGACATGAAACCGCCCGTCGCGCACACCTGATCGGCGGCGCGCGGGGAGCGCACACGCTCGGAGAGCCCACGCACGCGGGGAGTGCACGCGCGGTGTGAGTGCACGCGCGGGGAGCGCACAGGCGGGGAGCGTGCCTTGCCCGACCTCATGCAGCGTGCCTATAGTCGCGCGTTCGTCCATCACCTTCCCGGCCTTCCCGAGGGTCTCGCCATGGGCACGTCCACTCTCCCCGCGTACCAGAACATCCTGATCGAGCGGCGCGACGCCGTGACCATCCTGTTCGTGAACCGCCCGCAAGTGATGAACGCCATCAACCGCGATACCCTGGCCGAGATCGGCGAGGCAACGCGCGCGTTCATCGCCGACCCCGCGCAGGGCGCGCTCATCGTGACCGGCAGCGGCGAGAAGGCGTTCATCTCGGGCGCCGACATCAATGAGCTGGCCCCGCTCGGGCCCGCCGCCGCCGAGGAGATCTCGCGCTTCGGCCAGACGGTCGTGGACCAGTTGGAGCGCAGCCCCAAGCCGGTGATCGCCGCGGTGAACGGCTACGCGTTCGGCGGCGGCTGCGAACTGGCGCTCGCCTGCCACATGCGACTCGCCTCCGAGAACGCCGTGATGGGCCTGCCCGAGGTGAAGCTGGGCATCATCCCCGGCTACGGCGGCACTCAGCGCTTGCCGCGCCTCGTGGGCCCGGGCCGCGCGCTCGAGCTGATCCTGTCGGCGCGCAACGTGAAGGCCGAAGAGGCCGAGCGCATCGGGCTCGTCAATCGCGTCGTGCCCCTGGCCGAGCTGCTGCCCGAGGCGATCAAACTCGCGCTGGCCATCCTGAAGAACGGCCCGCTCGCCGTGGAGGCCGCGTTGGAGTGTGTCGTGCGCGGCATGCAGCTGCCCCTGGACCAAGGGCTTCGGTTCGAGAGCGGACGGTTCGGCATCCTTGCCTCGAGCGAGGACATGCACGAGGGACTGCAGGCGTTCCTCGACAAGCGCCCGGCGAACTTCAAGCGGAAGTAGGGAGGAGCTGCCCATGGACTGGGTGCGTGATGATCTGATCCCCATGGTGGTGTCGCTGGTACTGGGCACGCTCGTGGGGCTCGAACGCCAGATGGGCAGGAAGCCCGCGGGACTGCGCACGCACGTGCTGGTCTGCCTCGGCAGCACGATGTTCGTGCTCACCACCAAGCATGCGGTGGAGACGTTCGGCGGCCCGAGCCTCGACGCCTCGCGCATCGTGCACGGCGTGGTGACCGGCGTGGGCTTCCTGGGCGCGGGCAGCATCATGCGCACGGAAGGCTTCGTGTTCGGCCTCACCACCGCCGCGAGCATTTGGATGGTAGCCGCCGTGGGCGTCTCGGTAGGCGTGCACGCCTACCCGCTCGCCGCGATCGGCACGGTGATGGCGCTGCTCGTGCTCGAAGGCTACCGCTGGCTCGAGCGCATGACCGACCGCGAGGACGGCGACGGGGAGTAGCCGTCGCTGGTCCGGGTCTATCGCCCGGCCGCCGCTCCTGCCAGTTCCGCCAGTACCAGGTCGCCGACCGCGTCCGTGCCGAAGCCCGAGTCCATGCCGAGGTTGGGCAGCTTCTTCGAGCGCAACACGCGGACGACAGCGTCCTCGATGCGCTGCGCAGCCGCCTTCTCGCCCAGGTAGTCCAGCATCATGCTCGCGGCCATGATGGTGGCGAGCGGGTTGGCGCGGTTCTGGCCCGCGAACTGCGGCGCGGAGCCATGGATGCTCTCGAACAGGTTGACCTTGCCGGGGTGCAGGTTGGCACTCGCCGCGATGCCGAGCCCGCCCACGAGTGCTGCACCCAGATCGGTAAAGATGTCGCCGAACATGTTGCTGGTCACGACCGTGTCGTACTGCTCGGGTGCCGTGACCACGAACATGCAGGCTGCGTCGATGTACTGGTGCTCGCGCGTGATGTCGGGGTACTCGCTACCCACCTCGGCGAACGTGCGCGTCCATAGCTCCATCGCGCGAATGGCATTGGCCTTGGTGAGGAGCGTCAGCTTCTTGCGCTGGTTGCGCACGCGGCAGGTCTCGAACGCGTGGCGGATCACGCGCTCCACACCCTTGCGCGTGAAGATGATCTCCTGCGTGGCGACCTCGTCGGGGGTGCCCTTCTTGAACTGGCCCCACATGCCGGCGTAGGCGTCTTCGGTGTTCTCGCGCACCACCATGAAGTCGAGATCGGCGGGACCCTTGCCCTTCAACGGCGTGAGCGACTCGTCGTAGAGCTTGACCGGGCGCATGTTGGCGTAGAGGTCGAGCCCGAATCGCAACCTCGCGACGATGCCGAACTCCAGGAACCCGGGCGCCATACGCGGGTCGCCGATGGCCCCCAGCAGCACCGCGTCGTGGCCCTGCACTTCGGAGAACGACGCGTCCGAGAGCACCTCCTGCGACTTCAGGTAGTGCTCGGCGCCGAACGGGAACTTTGTGGTCTTCAAGCTGAAGCCCTCGAGCGAGGCCACGCGTTCGAGTACGCGCAGGCCCTCGCGCACCACCTCGGGGCCGATGCCGTCACCGGGGATCACGGCGATGTCGTACGAACGGGGCATGTTCACTCCTGCGTGGCGGCCCACTCGCGGCCGGCGGTGAGGGTCAGGGCTGGAGCGTGTACTGGACCGAGGCCCACGAACGTTGCGGCTTCTCGAACTTGATCGCGGGGATGAACCGCCAGCGACCGACCTGGTCGAGGATGTGATTCACGATCGAGGCCGGCACCTGTGCCTCGGTGACGTACGGCAGTTCCATGAGCAGCGCATGCCCGGATTCGCTCACCAGCACCTGCACGAACAACTGCGTGGGCTTCTTGAGGTTCAACAGCTTGCGAATGGAGTCGGGTGGTTGCGGCTGCGGGTTGAACACGAGCGCGGGCGTCTTGTCGAACTGGATGTACTCCTCCTGCTTGGGCCGCCGCGCCGAGGTGAGTTGCGCGCAGGCACGCGCACCGGTCAAGAACCGCACCGGCAGCGTGTCGGGCTTGGTCCCCGGCAGCGACAGCCTCGCCAGCGCCAGCACCGGGTCGCGCCAGCTGGAATCCACCGCGGCTGCGTTCTCGAATGCATCGCGCGCCTCGGCGCGCCGGCCGTTGCGCCATGCCCAGATGCCGGCCAGGTAGTGCGCTTCCGGCAGCCACGGCTCCAGGTAGGCGGCCCAGTTGGCGGCCGCCTCACCCAGCGCCGCGTCACCGGAGTGGCTCGCGGCGAGTGCCAGCAGCAGCGCTTCCTTGCCGGAGAGTGGGCGCGCCTGCGCTGAGCGATTCGCCATGGCCAGTGCTTCGCGCCAGTCGCGGCGGGCCAGCGCCAGCTCGGCGCGTGCACGCGCGATGTACCAGTACCAGCCATCGAACTTGCCGTTCACCCACGCACCTTCGCGTTGGAACGGGTACTCGCTGCGGCGCGCCAGGCCCGCGGTGTCGGCGAGTGCCGCGCTGAGCAGCGGGCCGTGCAGTCGCGCCCACGCCGAGTCCGATAACCCGGTGCGTGCCTCGTCCAATGCGATGGTGAGTTCCAGGTCGGCGTCGGGTCCCTGCATGCCGCGCAGGCGTTTCAGCTGCGTGAGTGCACCGGCGTAGTTGCCCTGCTCCTCGAGCGAGCGCGCCTGGAGCGCGACGTCGATCGGCTTGGACACGGGCGTGGCGGCGGGCTTCGCGGCCTTGGAACTCGCGGGCTTCGCGGCAGCGGAGCTCGCGGGCTTGGAGTTCTCGGCCATCGCGGCAGCGGCCGGGGAGGCTGCGTTCGCCGCCGACTGCGCCCATGCTTCGTGCGGTAAGGCGAGCGCGGCCAACAGGGCCGCTGCCGCCAGCGCGCGCAGCGAAGAAGTGCCCGAGGCCGGGTGAACGGGGGAGTTGCGAAGTAGGAGCGTGATCATCGCCCTCACGACACGCGTGTCTCGTCGAGGGCTGCGAGCACTGAGCGGATCTCGTCCTCGACCAACACGCGGTCCACCGACTTGGCGCGCTGGAAGACGGCCTGCACGCGCTCGGGCGTTGCGGCGATCTTGCGGCTCTCGAGCCAGAACACGACGTTGCTCTCGCCGCTCATCGGCCCGACCTCGATCTCCTGCCGACGGCCCACCATCTCGGCGGGCACGCCGGAATAGACCCGGTCGGCGAGCCAGTGGTCGCCCTTCTTGAATGCCTTGATCACCGCAGCAGCGTGTACGCCAGTGCCGGTGCGGAATGCGTCGGCGCCCACCACGGGATAGTTCACAGGGATCGGCACGCCCGTGCTGCTGCTCGTCTTCTCGCAATACTCGGGGAGTGCCGTGAGGTCGTTGTCGATCCAACCGAGCAGCTTCAAGTTCACGAGCAGCTGGTCCATGGGCGTGTTGCCGACGCGTTCCCCGATGCCGATGGCACAGCCGTGCACGCGAGTGGCCCCCGCACGGATGGCGGCGATGGTATTGGCCACCGCGAGGCCGCGGTCACAGTGCCCGTGCCAGTCGAGTCCGATATCGGCACCGCTCTCCAGCACGACCTGCTTCGCGAACCGCACCAAATTCGCCGCCCCCGTGGGGGTGGCGTGCCCGACCGTGTCACACAGGCACAAGCGCTTCGCCCCGCACTCGATGGCGGTCAGGAACAGCCGGCGCAGCGTCTCGGGCCGCGCGCGCACCGTGTCTTCGGTGACGTACATCACGGTGAGCCCTTCCTTGACCGCGAACGTGACCGCCTCGCGCGTGTGCGCGAGCATCATGTCCTCGGTCCAGTTCTCGGCGTATTGCCGGATGGGCGAGGAGCCGATGAACGCGCACACCTCGATCGGCAGCCCGGTCTTCTGCGACACCTCGACCACCGGCTCGATGTCGCGCAGCATCGTGCGCGCGGCACAGTTGGCGGCGATCTTCAATTTCGCCGAGACGATCTCCTGCGCCAGCCGTAAGACGTCGCGCACCACGTGCGGCCCAGCACCCGGCAAGCCGATGTCGGCGGTGTCGAGCGCGAGCCGGTCCATCAGGTGCAGGATCTCGATCTTCTGCTCGATGGTCGGCGTGCGCACGGACGGCGACTGCAACCCGTCGCGCAACGTCTCGTCATCGAACTGGATCTTGAACGCCGGCTTCTCCCAGCGCTCACCGTCGAGATTCCAGTCGTGGATGAGGTCCTGTTCCTGGCTCATGGCACTCTCCTCAAACTCGTTCAGGCTCCGGGCCCGGGGGCCCGCTCGCAGTGCGAGCGAGGGCCGCCTACGGCCCGTACCTGCGACCGCGTGGGTCCGGACGCTACGCCCGCTCGATCAGGACCGCCATGCCCTGGCCGCCACCGATGCAGGCCGAGGCGATGCCGTACTTCTTACCGCGTAGCCCGAGTTCCACCGCCAGCGTGTAGATGAGGCGAGTGCCGGTGGCCCCCAGCGGGTGCCCCAGGCCGATCGCACCGCCGTTCACGTTGACCTTGTCGCGGTCCAGGTCGAGGTCCTTCTCGACGGCCAGGTACTGGCCGGCGAACGCCTCGTTGATCTCGAACAGGTCGATCTGCGACAGCTTGAGACCCGAGCGCTCCAGCACCTTGCGGATCGCCGGCGCGGGGCCGAAGCCCATGACCGACGGGTCCACGCCCACGTACGACCAGTTGCGCACGTACGCGATCGGCTTCTTGCCGGCCTGCTGCGCGTTCGCGGCAGTCGTCATCACCACGACCGCGGCACCGTCCACGATGCCCGACGCGTTGCCGGCCGTGACCATCGACTCGGGGCCGAACGCCGGCGGTAGTGAGGCGAGCCGGTCGTACGACGTGCCGGGGAACAGGTGGTCGTCCTTCTCCGCGATCGCGCTCTTCTTGCCCAGCTTCACCTCGACGGGCACGACCTCCTGCGCGAAGCGGCCGTTGTTGTTGGCCGTGTTCGCCAGCTCGTGCGAACGCAGCGCGAACTCGTCCTGCGCCTGGCGTGTGATGCCGTACTTGCGCGCGAGGTTGTCGCTGGTCTGCGCCATGTAGAGTCCGCAGTAGGAGTCCTTGAGTGCCGAGAACAACGAGTCCTCGAGCTGCGGCCCTGGTCCCAGCTTGATGCCGCCGCGCGCGCCACGCAGCACGTGGGGCGCCTGGCTCATGTTCTCCATGCCGCCGGCCAGCACCCAGCTCGCCTCGCCCAGCTGCAGCAGCTGAGCACCGGTGGCCACCGATTGAAGACCTGAGCCGCACAGGCGGTTCACGGTGAGCGCCGGGCACGATTCGGAGACACCCGCCTTGAGCCCGACGTGGCGCGCTCCATAGATGGCGTCGGCCGAAGTCTGCAGCGCGTTGCCCATGACGACGTGGTCGATCATGCCGGGCGCGATGTCGGCGCGGTCCAGAGCGCCACGTGCGGCGGCCGCTCCGAGGTCGATCGCCGAGACGGTGGCGAGCGCGCCGCCGTTCTGGCCGTCGCCTCGTTTGCCGCCCACCCATTCCGCCATGGGCGTGCGCGCACCCGAGAGGATCACGATGTCGGGAAAAGTGTTATTGGACAAGGGATTGCTCCTTGGCTCGAAAGTCCGTTCTGAAGGACGCGCGGGTCGCCTGAGTGCGGCTTTTGCGAGGCTTTCCGGCGCGTGATGGCGAGGCTCGTTGGCCCGACGCTAGCACCGCCTCCAAAGGGCGACAAGGAACACGACGGGCGCACGCGGGAGGTCTCAATCCTCCGGTCCGGGGGAAGCACACGCCGGCACTTTCGGTGTGCTCGCGGGGCGTC
>CAZADU010000341.1:0-7296 GCA_964483945.1 uncultured bacterium | reverse complement strand
GGCGATCGACCAGACGCGGCAGATCCTGCGCGCGGTACGCGGCGTCAAACCGGGCGAGGAGGACAACTTCGCGTTCTATAACAGCGCCAGCCTGATCACCGAGTTCAACAAGATGAGCATGGGGGTGAAGCTCGCCGGGTTCGTGATCGGCATCATCGCGCTGATCGTGGCGGGAATCGGGATCATGAATATCATGCTTGTCGCGGTGACCGAGCGCACCCGCGAGATCGGCCTGCGCAAGGCGCTGGGTGCGCGCCCCGCCAGCATCCGCACACAGTTCCTGCTCGAGGCTGTGGTGCTCTGCAACATCGGCGGCGTGATGGGCGTGCTGGTCGGCTTCGGGCTCGGCAATCTCGTCGCCGTGTTCGCGCACTTCCCGCCACGCGTGCCCTTGGAGTGGGCGTTCATCGGACTCGTCTTCTGCTCGGCGGTCGGCATCGCGTTCGGTATGCTGCCCGCGATCCGGGCTTCGAAGCTCGACCCGATCGAGGCGTTGCGGTACGAGTAGTGGAGTGCAGCGGCACCTGTACTCCGGGCACGACCCCAGTGGCGGCGGCGACGCACGCGACCCGAGCTTGGGAGGAAAGCCGAATGGCTGGTTCCAGCGGCCTGCGGGTGAACGCGCCATGAGCCGTGCGCGACAGGTCGGCGTGCAGTTACTGCTATGGGCGGCACCGCTGGGGGTGGGCCTGGCGATCGTCCTACTCCTGTCGCAAGCGCGCTGGTTCCAGGCCGGACCGGATGTGCCCTCGGCCGGAGACGCACGCGCGTGGGGTGCCATGTGGGGAGCATTTGCACTGCTCGCCATCGGTTGCGTCGTAGGAGGCGTCGCCACACTGGCGTGGCTCGTGAGCGCATGGCGGCGCCAGCATCGTCCGAGTGCCATGGAGTGGGTCCGCTCCGGGCTCAACCTGCTGCTCGCACTGGGCGGCTGCTGGCTCTGGCTCCGAAACTGACGCTGCCGCGCAGCATTCAGGCCGCTCGGCGCCGCGATTCACCCGTAGGCGGAGTGAACCGAACCCGTTTCGTCCGGCGACGAGCTGCGTGATGAGGAATGCCAGCGCGGCGAGCCCAAAGTCCCACGGGCGCGCAGCTCGATTCGCCCTGTCCGAGATCGCCATGAGGTCGTAATGTGGCCGGCTCGTCCCTTGTGTTCACCACTCGAGGAGGCCCGCGACCATGGCCGCACCCCGAAAGCCGACCGCCGCACCCGGGGCACTGGTGCGCGCGCTCGACCTGATCGAGCGCCTCGGCAATCGGCTGCCGCACCCGGTCACGATGTTCGTGCTGTTCGCCGCCTTGGTGGCGGTCGTCTCGGCTATCGCGTCGGCGCTGGGTTGGTCGGCCATCCACCCGAAGGATGGCAGCACGATCGAGCCGGTGAACCTGCTGACCCTGAGCGGCCTGCGCCGGATGTTCACCGAGGCGACCCGGAACTTCACCGGGTTCGCCCCGCTCGGCACCGTGCTGGTGGCGATGCTCGGGATCGGTGTGGCCGAGGGCAGCGGACTGATCGCCGCTGCGCTGCGTGCACTCGTCACGCGAGTGCCGGCGCGGCTGCTCACCGCGACGGTGGTGTTCGCCGGCATCCTCGCGCACTTGGCGGCCGACGCCGGCATCATCGTGCTGCCGCCGCTCGCCGCCATCTTGTTCGCCTCGGTGGGCCGGCATCCGCTCGCGGGCATCGCCGCCGCGTTCGCCGGCGTGGCGGGCGGGTTCAGCGCGAGCGTGCTACCGACTACGCTCGACGTGCTGCTGGCGGGACTCACGCAGGAGGCCGTGGACGCCTCGCGGCTGCTGCCGGGGTATAAGGTGCAGCTGCTCGGCAATTTCTGGTTCATGCTCTCGGCCACGCCGGTGCTGGTCGTGGCCGGCACCTGGATCACGCACCGGTTCGTGGAACCTCGGCTGGGTAAGTGGGACGTCGCCGGTCATGAGCCACCTCACGACCTGACCCCCGCCGAGCACCGCGGGCTCTGGGCGGCAAGCCTGGCCACGCTCGTCACCATCGCGTTGTTCGTTCTGATCGCTTCACCCATCGGTCCGCTACACGGCGAGGGTGCCACGCTGCTCGAGCGGCTCAAGCCGTTCTTCGACAGCATGGTCACGCTCATCATGCTGTTCTTCCTGATTCCCGGTCTGGCCTACGGCATCGCCACCCGCACGATACGCAACGATCACGATGTGGCGAAGATGATGTCGGACTCCATGGGCACGATGGCCACCTACATCGTGCTGGCGTTCACCGCCGCGCAGTTCGTGAGTTGGTTCGCGTGGTCGAACCTGGGCGCGATCGTCGCGATCACCGGTGCGGACGGCTTGAAGCGTCTCGGCTTCGAGGGTGCCCCGCTGCTGGCTGCGTTCGTGCTGTTCTCTGCCGGGCTCGATGTGTTCCTGGCCTCGGCCTCGGCCAAGTGGGCGATCCTGGCGCCCGTATTCGTGCCGATGTTCACGCTGCTGGGCTTCACGCCGGAGGGCACACAGGCGGTCTACCGGATCGGCGACTCGATCACCAACGTGATCACTCCGCTCATGCCCTACATGCCCTTCATCCTCGCCTACGTGCAGCGCTACGATCCCAAGGCGGGCACCGGCACAATCATCGCCATGATGCTTCCCTACTCGATCGCGTTCCTGGTGCTGTGGACCTCGCTGCTGCTGGTGTTCTACTGGGCGGGCTGGCCGATCGGGCCCGGCGTGTGGCTGGTGCTGCCAAAATAGGATTCAGTCGTGGAGAAGAGTGCCTGACCGGGCGTAGACTGAACTCTCCGTTCATGCACATCCCCACGTGAACGCCACCTTCAGGCAGCGCCCAATCGGTAGGTCGGGAGGCCCACGTGATCGCGTCCTCGAATTCACTCCGGTCGGTTCTTGCGCTCGTCGCGATGCTGAGTGCCTCGCTGTGGCCCGCCCTCGTGCGGGCCTCTGCGTCCGCCCCCGACACCACCGCGGATGCTCCCGCCACATCTGGCGCTGTCGCCGCAGCCTCGGCGCCACTCCCGTCACCCAGGACACTCTCGCCGATGGCGGCCCTTGGGGTTGGGCTTGTGGCCACGGTGGCACCGACGCTACTGGTGTACGCAGTGACTGAGCGTGATTCCAGGGCGGAGGATATAGGGCTCTTCGTCGGAGTGGCGACGGGCGTCATTGCCGGACCTGCAGTCGGCTTGTGGAGCGGTGGTCGCAGCGATCTCGCCAAGCAAGGGCTCATCCGTCGAACCATTGGCTGCGCGGCCATCGGTGCCGGCGCGTTGGGCGTGGCGATTGCAGTTGAGGGGAGCGGCGAAAGCGCGCAGATCGCTTCGGTGGTCCTCGTGATTCTCGGTGTGGCCGGTTGCGCCGTGACGACCGCGAGCCTGTTTCACGACCTGGCCATCACACCCTCAGCGACCGCTCGAGGCAAACGCATGAGCGCGGAACTCGGTATCCGCTCCGACGGACTGTTCGCCGTACACGTGCGTTTCTGATGTGAGCACGACCGAGCAATAGCTGGGTGCACCGTGATTGACGGCGCGAGCGACGCTCGCTACGGTTCGCGAGTGCGCGACAGGGCGCACCCGATCCGCGGGCAGGGACGATTCCACCTGGGTAGCGCCCAACGACACGCGACATCACCTCTCTTCCAGCCCACCGACGGCGGATCGCGGGCGATACGAAGGAGGCATGATGTCTCGCGCACTGCCCGAGCGGGCCAATCTCGAATTCCTCAGCAAGCAGGCGAAGGAACTTCTGAGCGCCGCGAAGCGGGGCGACGCCACCGTACTCGAACGACTCCGTGCCTCCGTTGCGGTCGGCGAGTCCGACGGCCCGAAGCTCGCCGATTGCCAGCACGCCCTTGCGCGCGAGTATGGGTTCGCGAGTTGGCCGAAACTGAAGGCTCACGTCGAATCGCTCCGGACGACCGATCCGATGGAGTCGTTGGCGGCTGCGCTCAAGGCCGGCAAGTCATCTGCGGTCCGCGAAGTGCTGGCGCGCTTCCCCTCGCTCGCATCACGTCTCGACGAGCCGGTGGTGGGTGGTGCGTTCGGTGCCACGCCGCTGATCGTCGCCGTTGAGCGCGCCGACCGCGAGTTGGTGGAACTGCTGCTCGCCGCCGGCGCGGACATCAACCAGCGCAGTCACTGGTGGGCCGGCGGCTTTCACGTGTTGGAAGACGACCACGGCCTGGCCGACTTCCTGATCGCCCGCGGCGCCACGCTCGACGCCAAGTCAGCGGCGAAGCTGGGGCGGCTCGACGAGCTGCAAGCGATGGTGGCCGCCGATCCGGCCGCCGTGCACCAGCGAGGCGGCGACGGCCAGACGCCCTTGCACGTCGCACCGACCGTGGCGGTGGCCGAGTTCCTGCTGGATCACGGCGCCGAAATCGACGCACTCGACGTGGATCACGAATCCACGCCAGCCCAGTACCTGGTGCGTTCACACGCCGACGTCGCGAGGTTCCTGGTGGCGCGTGGAGCGCGGACCGACATCCTGATGGCGGCCGCGCTGGGTGATCTGGAGCGCGTACGCGGCTGTCTCGACATCGATCCGGAGTCCATTCGGACGACGGTGTCCGAGAAGTGCTTTCCGAAGCGCGATCATCGCGCCGGCGGCTGTATCTACATCTGGACGCTCGGCCAGGGGAGGAGCGCGCACACGGTTGCGCGCGAGTTCGGCCACGAGGACGTCTTCCAGCTGCTCATGGCGCGCAGTCCCGATGCGCTCAAGTTCGTAATGGCGTGCGAGCTCGGCGACGAGGAGGCGCTCGCTACGATGCTCGAGGCCCGGCCCGATCTGGTTCGCACACTGGGAATGGACGAGTTGCGCAGGCTGCCGTTCGCGGCCCAGCACGACAATGTGCCAGCGGTGCGGCTCATGCTGGCCGCCGGCTGGCCGCCGAACACGACCGGGCAGCATGGGGCCACTTCGCTGCACTGGGCCGGCTTCCACGGCAATGCGGAAATGGCGCGTGAGATCCTGAAGCATCGCCCGTCACTGGAAGCGAGGGACAGGGACCACGGCCTGACTGCCGTGGGCTGGACGATCTACGGATCACGGCACGGATGGCACCTTCAGCGCGGCGACTTCGCGGGCGTGCTGGAACTGTTGCTGGACGCGGGCGCCCGAGCGCCGGCGCTCAAGCCAGACCTCGACGCCAGCGAGGCGGTGTTGTCGGTGCTACGCCGACGGCCCGGAATCTGAGGCGGTGGCCGGGAGTGGCGGGGAAGTGGAACGTTCACGGCTGCCCGTCGAGCCCGGCATGTCGCAGGCGGACATGCGCGACTCCGCTACGCCTGCGCCCACACCTTCACGCCGCGTCGCTCACGTTCGCGCAGAGCGTGCTCGCGAAGCTTGTCGGCCAGGCTCGAGAACCCCGGCACCCCCTGGATCCGGACTTCGGGCATCGATCGATCCGTTGAGCGGAGGATCAGGCGCCCATGGCCGAGCAAGCGCATGCCGATCGGCTGCTCGATGACGATGTCATCGATGCGGTAGAGCTCGATGTCCTGCGTGGACTTCGAGAACACTCCCCGTTCGATGCGCACGCGTTGGGTCGTGATCTCGAATCGGGTGGAGAGGCTCGCCAGCCAGTAGACAAGCCCGGCAATCCCGAGCGTGACGACCGTGAGGGCCCAGCGGCCGATCGAGTGCAGTGCCACCGGACATCCGGAGAAGAGGGTACGCTCGACCGCGGCATCGCGCTTTGCGGCGAACGCTTCGAGGTCCTCACCGCAGAAGCGGCACTTGAGCGCGATCGACTTGATCATCTCGCCGCACGCGGGACAGCTCTTGGTGTCCCCCGGCAGCGCCGGGGAGTCATCGGTCGGGGGCAATGCGGTTCCTCAAGGGGAGGGTCAGGTATGCGCCCGAGTGGTCGGGGGAAAATGCGATCGACCGTGGAGCCCGGCTGCGCCCGAACAGTCTTTCAGCCTCGAAGAGATGCGGTCAAGCCGCTGGGGGGCAACGCCACCGCAGCGACAACATCGCGGCACTCGCGCTGGGCAGCGCCTGTACATCCGTGGTGTACTGAGCGCCCCGGAACGATGATCGGATCTCCAAGCGCCAACTGCGCCTCCCATAGGGCTTCCCGATGACCTTCGCTGAGTTGGTCCCGCATCCCGAACTGATCGCGGCTTTGGCCAAACAACAGATCACCGAGCCGACTCCCATCCAGGTCGCGGCGTTGCCGGTGCTGCTGGCCGGCAAGGATGCCTACCTGAACGCCGAAACGGGAACCGGCAAGACGCTGGCTTACCTGCTGCCGATCTTCAGCCGGCTCGACGCGGAGCAGAAGCCGCCGCAGGTCGTGGTCGTCGCGCCGACGCACGAACTGGCGATTCAGATTCAGCGCCAGTGTTGCGACCTTGCGCAGAATGCCGCTTGGCCGATTCGCACGTTGCTGCTCATCGGCGGCACATCCCTCAGCCGTCAGATCGACAAGCTCAAGACAAAACCGCACATCGTGGTCGGCTCGCCGGGCCGTGTCCTTGAGTTGATCAATCTGGGCAAGCTGAAGACGAACGGGATCAGGAGCGTGGTGATCGACGAGGCGGACCGGCTGCTGATCCATGACAGTCTGCCCACGATCCGCGCGATCATCCAGGCTGCGCCGCGCGGGCGGCAGTTGATCTTCGCGTCGGCCACGGAGCAGCAGGAGAGCGCGGAGGTCCTTGCGACGCTCGCGCCCGATCTCGTCATGCTGCAGGCCGGCGCCGCGCCGGTGAACGAGAACATCGAGCATCTGTATCTTGTCTGCGAAGGTCGCGATAAGCCGGAGGTGCTACGCAAGCTCCTGCACGCGCTGCGTCCCGAACGCGCATTGGTCTTCGTACACCGCAATGAAGTCGCCAAGGACGTCGAAGCGAAGCTGGCGCATCACCAGATCGCGGTTGCGGACCTTCATGCCGCGACTGAAAAATGGGACCGAAAGCAGGCGATGGATGACTTCCGTAGTGCCCGGGTGCGCGTTCTGATCGCTTCCGATGTGGCAGCGCGCGGGCTCGACATCAAGGGCATCACGCACGTCTTCAATCTCGACACGCCGACGCAGAGCAAGGCGTATCTGCATCGCGTGGGCCGAACTGCCCGAGCGGGTGCGAAAGGGCAGGCTGTCTCGCTGATGACCAAAGACGACGTCCGGCTGGTCCGCCGCTATGAGAGCGAACTGGGCATCGTCATGCACCGCGTGGGTCTACGCGAAGGCCGGTTGACCGCCGAGAATGAGGACGAGTTCCGCGCCTGAACTCAGCCAGCGATGCGGCGACTCACCGTGCTGTACAGCACGGTGGTGCCAGAGTCGAGGGAGTGCGCAGCGCG
>CAZADU010000340.1:0-6190 GCA_964483945.1 uncultured bacterium | reverse complement strand
CAAGGGGTTCGTGCTGCCGGCGTCGTTCGCATGCTGTGTAGGATCAGCGTCGTTGTAGACGCACCACAGCATCTGGTCGCCCAGTACGTCGGGGCCGACGATGTCCAATGAGTCGTCCGGTGTCGCGGTGCTGTCGTTCGGCAGGCGGTAGTACCGCCAAGGTGCACCGTACGGAATCGCCCCCGTCCGGTACTCCTCCCACGAGTGGTGCGACAGCCCGTCCTGGAACAGCGCGTCGTCACCGGGCCCCTCGACGTGGAGCGTGTCCACCAACTGCCCCGCATCATTCCGAACTCCAGTGAACCTCACGACCTTGTAGACGACGTACTCGGCACGGTTGGGGTCGTCAGGCAGCCCACCGACCATCGCGCCGGCAGCGTATTCCTGCGAGTACTCCGCCAGCACCACTCGCGTCTCCGCTCCCACCTTGGCACCCAGCCAGAGTCCCGAGGCGAACACGGCGCTGTTCGTGGTTCCCTTGGGCCAGAACAGGCCGGCATCCTGATTCTCGAAGTCGAACGCGAACGAACCGGTGTTGGTGACGAACATGTTCATCTGGTTGACGTCGATTCGGCGCGCCGAATCCGTCAGCCGCGCGGCGGCGGGCCGGGCCTTGCCGAACGGCCGCGCCCCGGAATTCCGGGGTCGCGCCGCGTCTGCGGCATCGGCTCCGAGCAGCGCGAGCAGCGCGACTCCGGCGAGCCCCAGAACCAAGCCTCTCATGGACCGATTCATTCGATTCCTCCGGCGTGGCATGGCGCCCCGCCCGTCAGAAGCTGGCCCGCACGCCGAAGCGCACGAGACGCGGGTTCGAGAAGATGTTCGGGTTGTTCTGCGCGAGGTCGTAGGTCTCCACGCCGCCCGGCACCGCGCCGAGTTGGTCGCGGCCCGTCTCGGTCTCGGCGTAACTCGTGGACGTCGGTGAACCCGTGGACGTGTAGACGCCAATCGGGTTATTCGAATCGAATACGTTGAGCGCCCACAGGAAGAGCTCGAGCTTCGAGTTGCCCATGTGGAAGGCACGCGCGGCCTTGAGGTCCAGAGCCGTGGTCCAGGGACCGTAGCGCGAGTTCAGCGAGCCCGTGGGATTCGAGTTGACGTTCGCGATCGTGACCTCGTCGTAGACTTCGGTCGGCGTGAACGGCGTGCCGCTGGCGACGTTGAAGAGCACGTTGATGCCCAGTTCCTCGAACGGGCGGAAGCCCCCCAGCAACGCGCCCTCGCCCTTGCCGAGTGCCCAGTCGAGCGACACCGACATCTTGTGGCGCTGGTCGAAATCGAGAGGCGCGGTCTGCTTGGGTGCTTCGGAACCGGTCCACGCGATGTTCGCCTGCGTGTTCGACACCGAACCCGTGCCCTGAGCGAACGACAAGCTGTAGCTGAACGCCGCCGCGAGGTGATTCGTCTTGCGCATCGCAAAACCGATGTCGACACCCTTGATGGTCGCGAAGTCGCGGTTCCGGTACGACGTGAAGCCCTTCGGGTTCGAGCGGATCTGAGTGATCTCGACCAGGTCCTTCACATCCTTGTAGTACGCCGTCACGTCGAGGCGAGCGCGCTCGCCGATCTGGCGTGCCACCGCGACTTCGTACGCGGTGGTCCGCTCGGGCCGCAGGTTCGGGTTGCCGAAGGGGACGAAGTAGCCGCCGTCCAGGATCTTGTACTCGAGGAACCGGTACGAGACGTACAGGTCCTGAAGATTGGGCTGCTGGTAGAACAGGCCGTAGTTGAAACGCAGCTGCGTCTTCTCGTCCACGGGAAATGCCACGCCGAGCCGCGGGGAGAGCCGCGCGTAAGTCTTGTTGTTCTCGAGATCGCGTGTCTCGAGCACGCCCTCGATATTGCCCGGGTCGGCTGTCGCATCGCCGAGCGGCGCAAGCTCGTCCTTCAGCGCGGGGGTGTCCACATCGATGAAGTCGAATCGAAGGCCGGCGTTCACGATGACACCTTCGCGCTCGAATTTATCCTGCATGAACGCCGAGTACGTGATCGGGTGCTTGGCTCCGTCCGGCCCGTCGTTCAGCTCATTGACGTCGATCGCGATGACGTTGCCCGAGGCGTCGCGGCGCACGCCCAGGCCGTAGCCGTAGCCGTCCCAGTCCACTTCGTTCGGGTCGCCCGATTGGGTGGCGTTGGTGGGCCGGTAGTGTTGGAAGAACCGCAGCGTGTGCCGCTGGTAGTCGGCCCCGAACTTGAGTTGGTGGTGGCGGTTGACCTGCGACGTCGCCGAAGCCTGCGCGCCCCAGTGCTCGGAGTCGCGCTGCAGGTAGTTGTTGAAGACGTGCCCGTCACTGAAGAAGTAGGGCAGGTCCGTGTCGTACTGGACGTTGCCCGCCGGACGCAGGTATTCGACCAACCGGTCGAAGTGCACCCCGTCGCCGCGCTTGCGCACCGTCGAGAAGTAGTTGACGCCCACGTTGTAGAACGTCTTCTGGCTCATCGTGTGCGTGAACGTACTGTTGAACGACTCGTTTCGGTCGTAGTACCTCGGCGTGTGGTCGCGGTTGTAGAGGTAGGCATGCAGGTATTCCTGCCACTGCTCCTCCGAGCCGAGCGCGCTCGCCTTGAGGTCCATGGCGTCGTTGAGCTGCCACGCGAGCTTGCCCTGGAACGTGTAACCGCCCGAGGTGTTGTTCGGCTTGAGGCCGTCCCGGCCGCCGAACGCCGCGACGGCGTCCTCGTAAGTCGCGGACAGCGACGACGGGTTGCGGTCCTGCAACCAGCGACGCTCCGCCGACGCGTAGAACGTCAGCTTGTCGTACTTGGGCATGATCGGCCCGCCGAACGATCCGGCGTAGACGTTGTAGCCGGCGACCGGAGCGCCGATCCAGCTGCCGGCCAGCGCGTCGGTCACCGTCTCGAGCGTGCCGAAGTAGTTCTTGCGACCCTCGCGCGTCACCACGTTCACCGCTCCGGACATGATGCGGCCGTACTCGGCGCCGAAGCCGCCGGTGAGCACCACGACCTCCTCGATGGCGTCGTTGTTGATCGACGTCGTGGAGGTACCGGTGAGCGGGTCCTGCTGCGAGAAGCCGTCCACGAAGTACGCCGTCTCGTTGGGGCGGCCGCCGCGGGTGATCAGCGTGTTGCCATTCTGCGACTCCGTGTCGATCTGCCGCTTGAAGTTGACGATACCGGTCTGCTGCGCGGCCGCGTCGCGGTAGCCGCGCGTCGGCATCTTCTGGATATCGCTGGCGCTGATGAAGCGCGCGGTGCCGGTGGCGTCTCTCTGCAGCAGCGGGCGCTCGGCGGTCACCACGACCTCGTTCATCTGCACGGCCTCGGTCTTGAGCACCGCGTTGAGCGTGATCGAGAAGTCGGGCGTGACCTCCACGTTCTCGACGGTATGCGGTGCGTACCCGATCAGGTTCACGCGCACGATGTGCCGTCCGCCGGGGATGCCGATGATGAAGTACTCACCCGCGTCATCCGTGATCGCACCGAGCCGCTGCCCGTCGATGCGGATGTTCACGCCCGCGAGAGGCTGCTTCTTCTCGTCGGTCACGCGTCCGGTCAGTTTGCCGGTGGTCCCGGCGAAGGCGGGCAGTGCGAGCGCTAGGCCCACCGCGAGCGCGGTCAGCCGCCGCACCCATGGGAGTGAACGGGGCATGGCGAGATCTCCTTTCGCAAAGGAAGAACCCATCCCTGCCCCGAGGAGTCGGGAGGGCAGGGACGGGCTCGGGCGGCTACGCGAGAACGCGATTTGTGGCGACGCGGAACTGGTGTCGCGTTGCATGACGATCCTCCGGTTCCCCGCTATTGAACGGACGGGGACAGCCGATCCATGGCGCTTCGAGGCCTTACTGGGCGATGCCTTGCGCGGACCCTAGGTCCAGAACTTGGCAATTGTCAACGCCAGAACGGCAGGACGCCTCTTCCCCGGGTGAATCACGGGACGGGCGTGGAGGTCGAGTACGCATTCCGATGCACCATGGCGTGCGCTCGATTCACACGCTTCGCGCGACTCGGTAGCCCGGACGAAAGCGCCGGGCCGTGCTCTGCACGGAGAGCGACGCGGTCCAAAAAATGGCCGGGGGCGCCACGATCAGCGCCCCCGGCCCCTGCAGCAGTGCTATCGGTTCAGAACGAGTACGTCGCCGACACACGGCCGAACGGCTGGCCGCCCGGGTTGTTCCACGAGTTCGCGATGGGGTTGCTCCAGAAGTTCGGCTGGAGCGTCGCGTCCATCTGGAGCGAGCCCAGCTTCACACCGGCACCCATGTCGTACGAGAACGTGTGGGTCTTGACCGTCGTCGGGTCGCTGGCCCCCGTGCCCTCGAGCTTGATCGAGTACATCAGCGCGTTCTGAGCGCCGAAGCGAAGCGTCAGCCACGAGTTGACATGCGTCTCGAGCGCCATGAAGACGTTCGGGTAGAACGTCTCACTGATCGAGGCGGTCGGCGCCGGAGCGGTCGTCGACTCGATCTTGTTGCTGGCGAACTGCGCACCCAGCACGAACAGGTCGTCCGTGCCCAGGGTCCAGTTGCCGGCGAGACCCAGCTCCCAGCCCGTGAGCTTCGTGTCCGAGGTGACCGGCGTCGCCGGCACCGTGTTATCGATCTCGGACAGGTCGAACGAGTAGAGCTTGGCGACCGGCATGAGCATCAAGCTGCTGCCGGCCTTCATCATGGCGCGGAGGGCGAGCTCGTACGTCGTGCCGCCGTCATCCCCGACCGGAGGCGTGTCGAACGAGCGGTTCTGGTAGAGCCCCGCCAGCTCCATGTCGGTGTTCTCGTTCATCGCCCAGCCGTAGCCGGCTCCGAAACCCCACAGGTTCCGGTTGCCGCTGGCGCCCTCGATCGTGCCCGTGGCGTCCTCGATCGAGAAGAACGAGCGGTTCACGCGCAGACCCAGGTTGCCGTTGCCCATCTTACGGCCCCACATGAGGTCCAGCGCCTCGCCATTCGTGTTCGGGTCGCTGAAGAAGTTCGAGGTCGCGAACGAGTTGGCCGACGTGGCCTGACCCAGCTGCGGGTGGAAACGACGGAGGTGGACACCCCACGTTCCCATCCGGCCCTCGAACAGGTTGCCGAGGACCGCACCCATGGACTCATTGCCCTGGGTCGGCTCGACGTAGACCAGGTTGCCCACGGAGTTGATTCCCGAGATGTACGTGTAGATACCGGTGTAGTCCTTGATGTAATCGCCCGGCACGTTCAGGCCGGCGACACGACCAGGGGACGCGAATACGACCGCGGGGATCACGGCCAACAGGAAAAGGGCACTCAGGATACGGGTCATTCGCTTATGCATGGTTTTCACTGCCTCCTTGCGAGAAGTCGGTATGAGCTACTGATGCCTCGATGCACCGCGGGCACGGGATGAGCCCGCCGGCCTACACGTGGATTCGGTAGCCCACCTCCTTTCGCCATCGGTTACCACCGGACATGCGAAAAGCTCCTCCTCATCCGTGCGAAGGAGCCGCAATGAAATCAAAACCAGGTTGCATCCTTCGACGAAGGATCCTGGCGCACGTCCGACCGGGAAGTTAGGTAAGGCCGGCCAAGGGTGTCAAGCCGATTCTCCGCCAAACTGTCATGTAGTGACTTGACAGTCTCACTTGTTTCGCCGGGGTCGGTACCAGCCCATGAACTGTGGCAACAGATCCTTGTCGCACAACGGGTTGTCGGGTTCCAGGCTGGCGATCACGACGCGGCCACGGCAGTGGCAGAAATACCCACCGCCGAGCGCGATGCCGACGTGACTCGGCTGTTCCCCGGGCCTGCGGAAAAAAGCGAGATCCCCTGGCCCGGCCTGCGAGGGTCCGGAGAGTCGGCTCGAGACTCGGCACTGGTCGCGCGCATCTCGTGGCAAGTCGACGCCCTGCTCGAGCAGGACCTGCTGTACGAATCCCGAGCAATCGTAGCCCGCCGGACTTCGACCGCCCCAGAGGTACTGGACCCCCAGCAACGAGCTGACCCGTTCTGCGATCGGCGGCGCTCGGCGGCCCGCGAGGGCCGAATGCTCGAGATAGCCGCGGCGGCCATCCGGCAGCTCCACGGAAACCCAACCGCCTGAGCGGCGTGCCGCGATCAGGCGGCCGCCCAAGTAGACGGGTGAGACGGACACGCCAGTCCCCCTCCCGGACCTCACACTTGCCGCCGGCACGGCCACGATCGCTCGCGCGAGTTGCCGCCAGTGCTGCGTTCGTACGCGGGTGGCGGGCACCAGCCCCCAGCTGCGGACCCAA
>CAZADU010000339.1:0-18621 GCA_964483945.1 uncultured bacterium | reverse complement strand
GTTCGCGGTGTAATGGCCGGACCGGCAAGCAGTCACCGGCCGGGCACCGCCGAGGCCCCGAGCGGTAGTGTCAGCCACAGCGCCGCCGCTAGGGTCAGGTAGGCGAGTCCCATCGCCAGCCGGCGCCCGGCCGGAATGTCGTGATACCCGGGGACCGGATGGCGCAGGCGCTGCCACAGCGTGATGAGCCCGACCAGCATGACCAGGGCCAGGATCCCGGATTTCATGAGGATCGTCGCCGCGATGCCGATCGCGTAGCCCGCGATCCAGTATGGCCGCGTGAACACGCCGGCGATGCGTCCGCCGTCCAGAGGTGAGACTGGGATGAGGTTGAAGAGATTGAGGAGCACACCGACGTGGCCCACGGCGGTGAGCAGGCCTTGCCCCGACCACAGGCCGGCCGCGAGCGTCGCCCACGCGGCGAGCGAACCCACCAGCGGGCCGCCGATCGCGACCTTCGCTTCGACGTAGGCGTCGCGCGGCCGGCCGCGCATCGCGATGAACGCGCCGACGAATGGGATGAACACCGGCGCGGACGCCGGGATGCCCTCTCGATGCATCGCGATCGCGTGCCCGGCTTCGTGAATGAAGAGGAGCAGCACGAACCCCGCCGCGAACGCCCAGCCCCACTCCGTCGCGTAGACCGCGACGGACAGGAGCATGGTGGCGAACGTCTTCAGCTTGAGCACGCCCGCGAGCATGCCGAGGAACTTGAGCTTGCCGAGCAGGAACAGCGCGCCGGCAGCCAGTGAGCCGATCAGCCCCCACCGGGGGCCTGCGCTCCCTGCGGCTCCCCGGACCGGTGCGGCCGGGTTTGCGGTGGGCGCTGCCGGCTGGGTCATCGAGGCGTACACCGCACGCAGGTTCTCCGCGCGCCGCGCGGCGTCATCGGGGGGCATTGTGCTCACGTCGAGGAGGTCTCGGGTATCACGAGAGGACGAGGGAATTTCCACGCCTCCCACACCATGATGGCGAGGAAGACCACGTCCATGATGCCGAACCCCGACTTCATGACGTCACCGAACATCTCGAGCGAGGCCGGCGGGAACGGCACGCGGAAGGGTTCGTTGGCCTTGGCCAGGGACTGGTTGATGAATGTCATGTTCACGAGGTAGGTGGCCAGAACCCAGCATGCGGTGGCGACGCCGGCTGCGAGCATCTGGAGTGGCTGCGATCGCTTGCCGCCCGCGAAGCGCAGCGTCCCCCAGCCCACGGCCCAGCCCACGCCCACGGCGATGATGCCCAGCGACCACTTGCTGGCCACGGTCACGCCCCACCAGGCCAGCACTCCCGCGAGACCGCACAGCACCGCACCGAACGCGGCGCTCGGATAGTTGATGTCCTCGGACATCTGGCGTACCGCGTCGGCGAGTTGCTGCCGCAACATGGAGTGGCAGTTGGAGCAGAACACCTTGTCGCCCGCGGCGACGCGATCCTCGGGAGCGAGGTGCCTGCCGCATTCGGCACAGACTTCGGGCGCGTTGGTGGACATGGTCCGGGCTAGGCCTCCGCCCAGAGTTGCGCCAGGTTGACGAGCACCTTCACGGACGCCTCCATGTCCTGTACCGAGATCCACTCGAGTCGTGAGTGGAACCGGTGCTGGCCCGTGAAGATGTTCGGCGTGGGCAGGCCCATCTCGGACAGGATCGAACCGTCCGTGCCGCCGCGGATGCGGCTCTCCACCAGCTCGAGCCCGGTGCGCCGGATCGCATCGCGCGCGAGATCCAGCACTTTGGGGTGCTTCGCCAGCACCTCGCGCATGTTCCGGTAGGACTCCTTCACCTCAAAGGTCACGCTCGAGCCCGGCCACTCATCCACGGTCTCACGCGCCAGCTCGCGCAGGAAGTCCTCCTTGACCGCCAGCCCGGCGGTCTCGAAGTCGCGGATGATGAACCGCACGGTGGTCCGGTCCACGCTCGCGATCATGTCGTTCGGGTGCACGAAGCCCTCGCGCTCGCGCGTCGTCTCCGGTGCCAGGGCATCCTTGGGCAGGCGGCTCACGAAGTCGGCCGCCACCTTCACGGCATTCACCATGGTTCCGTGGGCGAACCCCGGGTGCGTGTTACGCCCCTGGAACGTGACGCTCATGGCGTCGGCGCTGAACGTCTCGGCCTCTAGCGTGCCGAGTGTGGCGCCGTCGAGTGTGTAGGCGCAGTAGGCGCCGAATCGCGCCACGTCGAAGCGCCGCACACCGCGGCCGATCTCCTCGTCGGGCGTGAACGCCACACGGATCGTACCGTGCGGGATGCCGGGGTTCTGGATGAGGTGCTCGATCGCGGCCATCACGACGGCCACGCCGGACTTGTCGTCGGCACCGAGCAGCGTCGTACCGGACGCGGTGACGATGTCCTCGCCCCTCTTCCCTGCCAGGTCCTCGTCCTCGCTCGGCGACAACACGGCGGAGGGGTCGTCGGGCAGCACGAGGTCGCGCCCGTCGTAGTTCCGGTGCACGATCGGTTTCACGTTGGCACCGCTCATGTCGGGCGAGGTGTCCACGTGCGCGAGCCACCCGATCACCGCGATGTCCTTGCGCGGCGACGTGGCCGGGAGCGTGGCCATGACGATTCCCTGCTCATCGCGAGCGGCGTCCGTCAGGCCGAGCGCCTTCAATTCGCCCACCAACAGGTCGAGCAGTACGAGTTGACGCTCGGTGCTCGGCACGCTGAGCGAATCCTGGTCCGAGGTGGTGTCGATCTGCACATAGCGCAGGAAGCGCTCGAGTACCGAGGTCTGCAGCGTCGTCGGGAGCATGAGGGTCTCCGGTGGAGGTGAGCCGTGCCCTCCCAGTCTATCGCCCGGGCCCCCGCGCCGCACGCGTTGGCCGCCCCATCCAGCCGCCGGGCATCCCGACCACCCATCAAAACGAGGCCCAAGGGAGGGCACGATCACTGACGCGTTGACCCCGGTTGTATTCACTGACGTCGCACAGGACTCCCGTTTGCCGGTTCACACGAACGCGCCCCGCGGCTATGCTGCCGCGCGCTTCACGGCAGTCCCTCACCCACCGGAGGCTCCGACGATGTCCACCGCCAACCCCGCGGCGAACTCCCCGACCGAGGAGACGCTCTTCGGGCACCCCAAGGGACTATTCGTCCTGTTCCTCACCGAGATGTGGGAGCGCTTCTCCTACTACGGCATGCGCGCCCTGCTCGTGCTGTACATGCTGAACCACCTGTTCGTGCAGCCCGACGTGGGCGCCCGGGTGCTGGGCTTCAACTTCGTCATCGGCATGTACGAGAACCTCTTCCACACGCAGTGGACCGCGCAGCCCCTGTCCTCGTGGGTCTATGGCCTGTACACGAGCTTCGTCTATGGCACGCCCATCCTCGGCGGGCTCATCGCCGACCGGCTGCTCGGGCAGCGCAAGACGGTCGTCGTGGGCGGCGTGCTCATGGCGATCGGCCATTTCTTGATGGCCGTGGAGTCGCTGTTCTTCCCTGCGCTCATCTTCCTGATCGCCGGCAACGGCTGCTTCAAGCCGAACATCTCGACGCAGGTCGGCCTGCTCTATCCGCCCGGTGACAAGCGCCGCGACAGCGCATTCTCGATCTTCTACGTCGGCGTGAACCTGGGTGCGTTCCTCGCCCCGCTCGTCTGCGGCACGCTCGGCCAGAAGGTGGGCTGGCACTATGGGTTCGCCGCCGCCGGCGTCGGCATGGTGATCGGCCTCGTCTTCTACCTGATGAACCAGAAGTACCTGGCGCCCGACGTGCTCGCGCAGCGCAGGGCGGCGGCGGCCGCGGCGGCGGCGCTGGCCCCGGCAGGGTCGGCCCCGGCCCCGAAGCAGAAGATGACCGCCGAGGAGTGGCTGCGCATCGGTGCAATCGCGGTGGTGTGCCTGATCGTGGCGTCGTTCTGGGCCGTCTACGAGCAGCAGGGCAACACACTGCAGATCTGGGCCGACGTGAACACCCGCTGGACGTTCTTCGGGATCGAGATTCCGTCCACGTGGTACCAGTCCATGAACCCGTTCATGATCTTCCTGTTCACGCCGCTGCTCACGGGTCTATGGGCCTGGCAGGCCGCGCGCAACCAGGAACCCTCCAGCGTGACCAAGATGGCGATGGGCTGCGTCATGCTGGGCCTCGGGTTCATCGTCATGATCGCGGCGGCGAACGGCCTCGCGAGCCCCGAGACCAAGCGCAGCGTCATGTGGCTCACCGGCAGCACGCTGATCTTCACGTTCGGCGAGCTGTACCTGTCGCCCATCGGGCTGTCGTTCGTCACCAAGGTCGCGCCGGTCCGCATGGTGTCGATGATGATGGGTGTGTGGTACCTCGCGAACTTCATCGGCAACTACATGACGGGCTACCTCGGCACGTTCTACGAGACCGTGCCGAAGGCGCAGTTCTTCCAGCTCATGACGACGATCGCGGTGGTGGCGGGCGTGGTGCTGTTCATGCTCGGCCGCCCGCTCGACAAGATCGTCTCGAAGCACGACCGGCACCAGGCGCACTGAGCGCCTGCTCACGCGGGGCCGGCGCCATGGCGGGAACCCCGCCGCGGCGCCGGCCCGCATGCGATTCCTCAGCGCCCCGGAGCTGCCAGCAACTTCTCGCGCCCCACGAGCCACAACACCAGCGTGATGACTGTGAACGGGATGAGGGCCAGCAGGTCCGAGTTCGTACCCGCGAAGAACGGGTTGCCGACCGCCCACTTGGCGATGGAGTTGTCGAAGTCCGTCATCACACCGGCGAGGAACGCGATGATGATGCCGGCGATTGCACCGCCCGCGATGTAACCCGAGGCCATCAGCACGCCCGGGCTCTTGTCGCCCTCCGCCGCGTGCTGCTCCTCGGTGAGCTGGTGGTGCTCCATCTTCTTGCGCCGGGCCCGGTCCACCAGCCAGCGGATGACACCACCCACAAAGATCGGCGTGGACGACGAGATGGGCAGGTACACGCCCACCGCGAACGCCAGCGACGGGATGCCGACCAGCTCCAGCATCACCGAGATCATCACGCCGAACAGCACCAACCCCCACGGCAACTGGCGATCGAGGATGCCGCGAATGATGTAGCTCATGAGCGTGGCCTTGGGCGCGTCGAACTTCTTGACCTCGGAGCCGTCCGGGCGCTGCGTGTGCACACCGTTGATGCCCGGGTCCACGAACCAGCGTGCCTCACCGTCGGCGGCCATCAGGTACTTGCCCGCGGGTGCGCCCTCGGCGTCAAGCTTCTGATACACGAGGTAGTCCCCGGCGTCGTCGCGGGACTGCACCCCGCGCAGCTTCTCGTGCTTCGCGCCCGCGAGCTGCGCTGGGTCCACGCGCATCCCAGCCGGGGTCACGTCCGTCGCGCGTACGTAGACCGTGGAGGTGTCGTTCAGCCGCAGCAGGATCGGGCCCAGCAGCAGCGCCGAGACCAGCGAGCCCACGAGGATGGCCACCTGCTGGTGCCGAGGCGTCGCACCCACGAGGAATCCGGTTTTCAAGTCCTGCGACGTGGTGCCGCCGTTGGAGGCCGCGATGCACACGATGCCGCCAACCGACAGCGCGGTCACGTACCACGACGCACCCACCCAGCCGAGCATGAGGAAGATGAGGCAGGTGAGCAACAGCGTGGCCACGGTCATGCCCGAAATGGGATTGGACGATGAGCCGATCTCGCCGGTGAGCCTGCTCGACACGGTCACGAACAGGAACCCGAACACCACGATGAGCAGCGCGCCGAGCAGGTTCATGTGCAGCGTTGGTGACAGCAGGATGGCCACCACCAAAAGTGCCAGCCCGCCGAACACGAAGCGTGCGTCGAGGTCGAGGTCGGTGCGCAGGGCACCCGCCTTGGCACTACCGCCACGGGCGTCGCGCAGCCCGTCCTTGAGGCTGCGCACGATCAACGGCAGCGATCGGAACAGGCTGATGATGCCGGCCGCGGCCACGGCACCCGCGCCGATGTAGAGCACATAGGCGCCGCGAATGGCCCCCGGGCCCATGTCGGCGATGGGTGTGGTGCCGGGCGGCAGCACGCCGGTCATGCCTTCGCCGAAGAACTTGATCATCGGGATCAGCACCAGGTAGGCGAGCACGCCGCCGCCGACCATGAGCGAAGCCACATACGGCCCGATGATGTAACCCACACCGAGCAACTCCGGCGAGATCTCCGCCGCGACCGAACCCGATTTGAACGGCGCGTCGAACACCTTGCCGGGCGTGTCCTTCCACAGCCGGAACGCCGACATGGCGGTCTTGTAGGCGAGCCCCAGACCAAAACCCGCGAAGATGGTGCGCGCCGACACACCCTGCGCACCCATCTTGGCAGCCTCCGCCTTGGCCTCGTCGGAGGACGCGGCTTTCGACTCTTCGGACGCACCGGCTTTCAGCACTTCGGCGCATGCCGTGCCCTCGGGGTACTTGAGCTTGCCGTGCTGCGCCACGATCAGCGCGCGCCGTAACGGGATCATCATGAGAATGCCCAGCAGCGCGCCGAGCACCGACACCAGTGCCACGCGCATGAGCTCGAGGTCGAAGCCGAGGATCATGATCGCCGGCATGGTCACGCCCACACCGAACGCGATGGACTCGCCTGCCGACCCGGCCGTCTGCGCGATGTTGTTCTCGAGAATCGTCGCATCCTTGGCGCCGAACAGGCGGAACACCTTGAACAGCGTCATCGAGATGACCGCCACCGGGATGCTCGCGCTCACCGTGAGCCCCACCTTGAGCACCAGGTAAAGCGACGAAGCGCCGAAGATGGCCCCGAGGATCGTACCCATGAGAAGTGCCCGCCATGAGAACTCGGGCAGCGTCGTACCGGCGGCGATGTACGGGACGAACGGGCGGCCGTCGGTGTGCGTCGGCGTGCCGGGACGAGCCTGGCTCATGCGGACCTCCGGTGGTGGCGTGCGTGCGGCGTGAGCCGGGACATTAGCCCGGCGCTCCAACGCCCGCGAGCGGAAACCGGCAAGTCGCTGCCCGGGTGTGCAGACGTGGCGGCGCGTTCACTCCCGCGGTGGGTTGAACGCATCGTGCGAGCGAGGCGCGGGACTGCGTGGAGGCTCCCCCCTCGACGCGAACCGGGCGGAGGCCACTCGGCCGCCGCCCGGTCGTCTGATCGCCTGCGCGTCAGCGGACGCGCACGAACATCCGGCTGCTGGAGCCTGCCGGCGTGCGCACGCGTGCGTAGTACACACCCGCCGCCGCCGCGCCGCCCCCGGCACGCATGCCACTCCACGCCAGCTGGTGCTCGCCCGCCGCGAGCCCCGCATGCCGTTCGCTCCACACACGCGCGCCGCGCACGTCGACGATCTCCATCTCCACGTCGCCCGCTTTGGGCAGCGTGAACGAGAACGTGGTGGCTTGGCGGCTGGGGTTCGGCATGGCCGGGCGCAGGTCGAGCGCCTGCCCCGGGCTGCCGCCCGGGCCCACCGCGAGCACGCTGTTGTCGAACATCACGCGGTCCAACTGGAAGAAGCCCGGACCCGTGAAGCTCTCGGGGATGATCCAGCGGAACACGATGCGCACGGGCTGGCCCGCGAACGCGCCCACCGGGAATGTGCGCGAGAGCGGACCGGTGTCCAAGTTCGCGGTCTGCGGTGGGGCCAGCAGGACAAAGTCGCTCGCCAGCGTCGGTCCGCCGCCCCAGGGCTCGATGGCGACCTCGCACGTGCGGGGACGCGTGCTCGTCCCGACGACATTCAGCATGTCCCAGGCCGCGCGGTAGTCGAACCGCAGCAGGTCCGCCCACAGCGGAATCGTGACGTCCTGGTGCGCCAGGATGGTGTTGGGCCCGTCGCCATCGAAGCCGGTGAGGAGCGCGTAGGTGCCGTCCGTGGGCAAGCTCGTGAAGAACCCGAACCCGGCGCTCTCGCCGGCGGGGCCGACGTGGATCGGGATGTACGGCGTGACCATGTCCGAGGTCGTCCACGCCGGGGGTGCGCCGGTCTCGAAGCTGCAATTGTCGATGCTCGCGCAGAAGCCCTGGGTGAGCCGGATGTGGTCGAGTTGGAACTCGCCAGGGCCGGTGTAGTTCTCGGGAACCCGCCAGCGGAACACCAACCGCACGGCCTGTCCGGCGAGAGCGCTCACGTCGAGGTGCGCCGTGGCCGGGCCCGCGCTGCTGGCCGATCCGGGCGGTGCAGTGAGAACGGTCTGGCTCCAGAGTGGCACGCCTCCGCCCCAGGGCTCGATGTCGAGCCCGAACGTCCGCGGCAGTGACCCGAAGTTCTGGCAGTACGCCGAGTAGTCGAACTCGATGGTCGAGACCGCCGCCGGCAGCACCAGATCCTGGAACAACAGCAGATCGCTGGCGTTTCCATCCCAGCCGTGCCCGAAGGCATACCCGCCGTCCGTGGGCGTGCATGGGTTGAAGGTGAGCGCCGCACCCGAAGCGTACACGCCTGCGGGAATCAGCGGCGTCACGAAGTCCATGAGATTCCAGGTGCCGAGTGTGCCCCACTCGAAGCTGCAGTTGCCGATGGCGAGGCAGTTGTCCTCGCGCACCGCGATACGATCCAACTGGAAGACCGCGGGCCCCGTGTAGTTCTCGGGCACGGACCAGACGAACAGGATCCGCACCGGCTGACCCGCGAATGCCGAGATGTCCACCACGCCGGTGAGATTGCCGGTGTCCAGGTTGGAAGTACCGGGATTCGCGATGAGAATCGTCGTGCTCGACAACACCGAGCCGCCGCCGCTCGGCTGGATCTCGACCGAGAATGTGCGGGCCAGGGTCCCGGCCAGGGGCCCGGCCATGTTCCAGCCTGCCCGATAGTCGAACTCCAGGCGTGCCGCGTTGGGCTGCAGGATGACGTCCTGTCCGGCGTAGATGATGCCCGGGCCGTCACCGTCCCAGCCCGTCAGGAGCGAGAGCACGCCGTCGGTCGGCGCCGAGGGGAAGAAACCGTATCCCTGGTCGACGCCCGCGCCATAGATGCCGAGTGGCAGGAGCGGCGACGTGAGATCGCCTCCGAACCACCCGCCCCCGACCTCGAAGCTGCAATCCGCGATCACGCCACACGCGGGCAGCGGCGGCGTGGGCAGCGGGTTGGCCTTGGTCGGCGGGTAGGTCGTGATGCGCGGCGCGACCACACTGGGGAATGCCGTGTGCTCCGGGGACTGCGGCGTCGCCGGCGGATAGGCTGCGAGTGCCGACACGTCCCGGGTGAGCGGAGCCTTCGCCATGGGCGTCTGGAACCGGGACTTGCCGTACAAGTCGGCCGAGCGCTCGGCTGCGGCCGCCGGCGTGAGCGCGGCGAACATCGAGACGACGAGCGTGACGACCGCCGGCCAGCGCAGGAGCGCTTGCGGCGACCACGTCGCGCGCGGCGGCGCATCAGCTGAAGAGAAGAACGAAAGCGGGGACATCGCGGGCCTCCTGCTCTGGGGAGTGAGACGCCGCCTCGGCCGCGGAAGGTGCTGCGATTGCAGTCGAACGGCGAGGCGTGGTGGCATCGCATCAACGTCACGCGGCGAGGACTCGTCGTGCGGAAGCGCCGAGTCCGGGGGAATCGCCCCGCGCAGAGGTCGAATCGAATCTACGCCTGACGCGTGCCGCCGTCACTGGGTTTCTGCGTTCGGAGGCACCATCGAAGACATGCAGTCCCTCGTGCGTCGACGCCAAGATCAGGCGTAGCGCGAGCCCCGCACGGGTTCGCGACATCGTGATGGATCAGCGCGTGACCACGAATGTCTGGTGAAGCTCGCCCTCCGGAGTGCGCAGCCGGGCGAAGTAGCGGCCTGCCATCATGCCACGCACCGGGATCAGCTTGATGTACTCGCCCGCCTCGAGTTCGTTATCGAGTGCCGTGCTGACGAGCCGCCCTGCCACGTCGTATACGGTCAGGTTCACAAGACCACGCCGGGGGGTGGAGAACCGAAGCGAGAGTTCATCGCGCACCGGGTTCGGGTATGGCCGCGCGAGCCACATCGCTCCGGCACGCGTAGTGCCGGGGTCTGTGGTCAGTTCGCTCATCGCCGCAGGTGCAGAGCCCGAGGAGTTGAAGATTCGCAACCAATCCTGCGACTCGTCCAAGCGTCCGTCGGTCGGCGGGCAGCCGGCCGCGTCCACGCCATTCGTGTTGAGGATCTGCCCGGTGTCGAAGTAGTTGGTGGTCGTTCCGTTGATCGTGACGCGCACCACCGGCACCGTGGATTGGACAGCGGTCAGGCACAGATCCGGATTGCAGCCGTAGCATCCGGCCGGGTTCAAGTCGGAGCCGTCGAAGTTCTCGAATCCCGTCTGCGCGAGAATCAGCTTCTGTCCGGCGGGAATGGTGCGCGAGCCCCAGAGTGCGAACCGGTCCGAACCGATGTCCACGGTGACGTTCACGGTGATCGATGACGACGTGAGATTGTCGAGTCGGATGGCGGACGTATCCCAGCCGCCACTCGGCGAGTCCGGGGTGCCGACGAAGACCACGCCGGACGAACCCATCCACGGGTTCGGCTTGGGCTGCGGGCTGTCGGGATGATGCGTGCTGTAGTAGCCGGCATACACGGCGAGCGGCGAGCCCGAGCCGGTGGTCACGGTGATCTGCGCGGTCACTGGTGCCGACGTGAGCCCACCCGTGTCCGTGGCCGTGAGCGTGACAGTGTACGTGCCCGTGGCCGCGTAGGTGTGCGTGGCCACCGCCGTGGGTGCGGTCGTGACCACGGCAGCCGTGCCGTCGCCGAACGTGAATCGGTAGCTGGCAATCGGCATGGCGTCTGTGTCTGTGGAGGTCGCACCACTGGCGCTCACGGTGAGCGGAGGGCTCGCGAGCTGCGTCACCGTGAGGCGCGCCACCGGAGCGACGTTCGGCGGGGGGGCGCCGCTGGTGTTGTATTCCACATGTAGCAGCGGCGCTATGGCCTGATTGCCGTCACGCGACCAGGCCGAGCGGCGGCCCGTGCCGGTCACGATCATGGCGAGGGCGTTGCCGCTCGCCCAACCGCCCCGGTTCACCACCTCCCGGATCAGTGGCGACAGATCGGGGGTGCGCTGCGCGGCTCCCGCGCCACCCGCGACCCATGCGTCAGGAGTCCAACTCACGGCCGCCGTTGTGCGTGGACGAGCCGATACGTTGGAGGTTGTCGTGGCGAATGCGGCAGCGTTGTCCGCCGCCTGCGCGCTGAACGCGAGTTGCGTGGTAACGCTGTGTGACTGGCGTGCGGCGAACTGCACCCACGCGGCCGTGATGGTGGCGTTGCGCGGGATCGCCAGCGCCGGCCAGCGCATTCCCACGATCTGCGTGCTCCCATCCTGCACGAGTTCGAGGTCACTGCTGCTCAGCTTCATCGTGCCCGTCGCAGACTCCTCGGCATCGTCGGTCGAGGCGAGCGGGCGCTGCTCCACGGTGGTGGTGGTGCCACCGCTGGTTCCGCCGCTCACCGTGACGCTCGCCGAAGCCGGCAGCGACGTGAGCCCGCCGGTGTCGGTGACGAGCAACGTGACGTTGTACGTGCCCGCCGCGGCGTAGGTGTGCGTGGTGCTTGAAGTGGGCGCGGTGGTCACCACTGGAGCGGTGCCGTCGCCGAAGTCGAACCGATAGCTGGCAATCGGGAAGGCGTCCGCGTCGGTGGAGCCGGCGCCGGACGCGTTCACCGTGAGCGGCGGGCTCGCGGCCAGCGTGACCGAGATGCTGGCCACAGGTGCTGCGTTCGGCGGCGGCCCGGTTCCGGTCGTGTACTCGACGTGCAGCAATGGCGCCAGCGTGGCGTTGCCGTCATTCGAGTGCGCCGTGCGCTTGCCGCTGCCGCTGATCACCAGCACGATGGCGTTACCGCTCGCCCACCCCGGTCGGCTGACCACTTCGCGGATCAAGTCGGCCAGCTCCGGTGAGCGCTGCGCCGCACCTGCCTGGCCCACGGTCCACGCCGCCGGCGACCATGCGGCGAGCGCGGGGCCGAGCGTGCGCAGCGAGATGTTGCGCGAAGCCGTCGTGAACGCCGGTGCGTTGTCGGCCGCCTGCGCGCGGAACGTCAGCGTCGTCACCTCGCTCTGCGACTCCTCGGCCGCGAACTGCACCCACGCCGACGTGATGGTCGCACCGGACGGGATGAGCACGCCCGGCCAGCGGATGCCGACCACCTGCGCGCTGGCGTCTTGCACCATCTCCAGGTCGCTGCTGTTCACGTACATGCCGCCCGTGGCGGACTCCTCGGCGTCATCGGCCGAGACGAGCGGACGCACTTCGACCGTCGCGGCCAGCGGGGCCGTGGAGGTGAGCGCGAGCAGGGCGAGCGCGCACGACACGGCGCGCCATGAGAACGGGGAACCGTGAGAAACAACGGAGAGCCGGCGCGAACACGCGCCGAGCCGGCCACGCAGCGCGTGGCGGAGCATGAGCTCGAGGGACATGGGAGGAGACCTCGAACGATCTGGATGTCGGGTGGCGGGACCGAGGCACGGACGACTCCGTGACCGAAAGCTCGCGCGGTCGCGCCTCGCGCAATTGTAGGCTCGGGCTTCCTTGGCAGTCGAGCGCAATCGGGTTTCCAGAGAGTCGAGGAGCCGCGGAACTTCTCGAAACTGATCCGGATTCACACTCACGTGTCGTCAGGCTTCACCATGTGAGATGTCACTGAACACGCGGAGCACGCGACACGAATCCATGCCCCCGGGCGGCGCGTCTCGTGGTGGCCCTTTCACGGCGGCTGGCCCCATGCGAACGGGCCGAGAGCTCTCGCCCCCGGCCCGGTCATTCCACTCCCCGTTCAGTCCGCGATCGGGATCACAACCGCCGCGAGCGTCGGGTCGAAGCTGGCTTCGAGACTCGCGAACTTCGCGGTCGCCTGCTCCGGCATCTTCTCCAGCTTCACCTTCACGACCTTGGTCGATGAGCCGCGCTGGATCGTGTAGGCCACGGCCGCGCCCACCTTGCAGTCGGCGCTGGACATGCACTCGCCACTGGCCTTGGACGCGAGGTCGCGTCCATTGACAGCCACGACCACGTCACCGGCCTTCAAGCCGGAACGAGACGCAGGGCTGCCGGCGGCCACGTCGGCGACGGTCACCTGACCCGACGCCGAGCGCTGCAGCCACGCCCCGGCCCATGCCGCGGACTTGGCACTGCTCGAGCACGCGGACTTGCCGGCTGATGCCGTCGTGGCGTTTGCCTTCCCGCTGCAGTGCTCACCACCGGCGAGCGCCGGCAACGCGAGCGCACAGGTGAGGACGGCGACCGCGGGGAACGTGAGTTTCTTCTTCATGAGGCCTCCTGCGGGAAGGTTCACTGCACGGCCCGACTCCGCGCCTTCGAATGGCAGCGCGTGCGAGAAGGCTAGCGGTCCTGCCCACCCGGCCAAGCGACAGCTGACCAACGGCGCTCGAACGCCCACCAACGCACCAGCGCGGTCGCGTGGGCCTCGCGAAACGTGCCGGTTGCACGTCAGCGACGTGTCAGGGCATCGCGCGAGATGGCTCCACCCCACTGCTTCGAGTACGCAAGCCCTGCGCGCTGATTCGCTCCCGTGCCAAACATCATCGGCTTCCATCGGCGACCCTGGAAATCGCCGAGCAGGTTCGATCCGGCGCGAGTGATGATGTGTGACGCCCCCGCGTCAGCACACCCCCACCGCGCGCCGGAATATCTCGAGTAGGCGCAAGTTCGTGAGCCGGTCGCGCACGGCGATCCGAATGGCTCGGTCACCAAGGCTCGGGCTCATCAGACCCGCGTCCCTCAGGTAGAGCCCTTCCGCACGGCAGCGCGCGACGACCGTGGCTGCGTCCGGAAGGCGTGCTTCCAGGTGCACGAGCATGAAGTTTGCGATTCCCGGCAACACGTCGACTCCGTCGATGGCCTCCAGCTCGCGGGACAAGGCGTTCCGCAGCCGGTGGGTCAGCGCCCAGCAGCGGCGGTAGTGCGTCCGCGACTCGAGCGCCTTGACGGCCGCGATCTGACCGGGGAGCCCCACCGCCCACGGTGGTGTGCGACGTCGTAGTGCGCGCGCCGTGTCCGCGCCGGCCACGAGGTAGGCCACGCGCACGCCGCTCAGCGCGTAGACCTTCGACATCGACTTGCAGATGACCAATCGGTCAGACGACGCGGCCAGCGATTCCAATGACTCGCCGGGCCCCGCGTACTCGACGTAGGTCTCGTCGATCCAGATGCGCGTGCGAGACGGCGCCCGGGCGGCGATCTCGGCCATTGCCCGGGCGGGCACGTGCTGGCCCGTGGGGCTGTTCGGGTTCACCAGCACGACCAGGTCATAGCCGCGGCGCAAGGCCAGCTCCAGTTCGGCCAGGTCCACACGGTAGCCTTGCTCGCGCCGGACCGTGAAGCGATCGACCCGGCAGCCCACGACATTCTCGAGCACGTGTGCGTACTCGCCGTACGTGGGGTCCAGCAGCAGCACGCGCGACTCCGGGCGGAGCCAGTGCGTGAAGGCGAGGAAGATCAGGTCGGACGAGCCGCCACCCAGTACCACCGAGGACGCGGGCACGCCGCGCACCCGGGAGATCGCGCGCACGAGCCCGCCCCCATTCGCGGGTGGTGACGTGCGCACGATCCAGTCGAGGTGCGCGCGCAGCGTCTCGAGTACCGCGGGTGCAGGTCGGAACCACGCGTCCAGCACGTCGGCTGCGATGATGCGCTCGCGCCGATAGAGCGTCTCGAACCCCTCGCCCACGCCCTCGAAGAACGCGCCGCCGTGGTCGCAGCCCTCATCCGACCGTGCGGGCCGCACAAGCAGCTCGAGTGCCGCGTGCGGGGACTCGGCAGCATGCTCCGCGGGGATCGCGGGCAGCCCGGCCTCTCGGTGCGCTGGGCGGATCATGTCAGGCCTCCTGTTCGCGACGGGCCGTCGAAGACCACGCGGTCCCCTGGCTCGACGAGTAGGACGCGGGGCGCATGACGACGTGGCGGCGGCCCCAGAGGACGATGGCGTAGCCGATGCACCAACCACCGAGCGCGTCGGCAGAGTAGTGCGTACGCGACAACAGCGTCCCGAACGCGAATGCGAATGTCGCGACGAGGAATGCTCGCCGCCACGAGCGTGAGATCACCGACAGGCTCAACACGGTCATCATTCCCGTGTGCCCGCCCGGGAAGTACGCGTGGCCGGCGAACGGCCAGAACACGAAGCGCGCTTCGAGTGGCGGTGCCGTCGGCGGTATGCCGATGGGGAGCAGGAACAGGAACAGCCCGCGCAGGCCGTAGAACACGCCGAGCAGGAACAGGATCCCGGGCGCGGTGCGCGGCTGCCGCTTCATGAGCACGGCGATGATCGTGACCAGGAACGCCGCGTACACGAGTTCGCCGGGCGGGCCGAAATCCACGTACGGCAGACTCATGTGCAGCACGTCGGGCACCGGCGGGAATGACTGAACGAACCTCTCGATTCCCGCGAGCGCCGCCATGTGCAGGGCGAGGCCTCCGGCCAGCATGAGCAGGCCGTCCCGTAGCGAGGGCTGGAACTGGAACAGCGTGCCCACGAACGAGCGCGGGTCCGGCACGGCCTGCGCCTCGGGCGCCGGCGAGCCGTTCGCCGCGACGCTGCGCGCGAAGCCCGGCGCGACGAAGGCTGCGGTCGCGGAGGGCGAACCGAGTCGCGTGACGACACGCCACAGCTCTTTCCCGTGCCCCTGCGCAGGCGGGCGCATGGAGTGCCGGGCCACGTGGCCACCGCGCGTGAGCGTGCCGTACACCACGCCGTAGAGCGCGAGCAGGGCCGCGAATGACCACCACGGCGCGGCGGGCAAGGAGGCGAGCGCTGGCCACAGCCGCTGCGCATCGAGGACGGTGAACATGTTGACCGCACGCGCGTCACCGCTCGTCACGACGTACGCGGTCAGGATCAGGATGTGAACCCCCGCGCAACAGAGCATGGTCTTCGCGGCTGCGTCCACGGTGCGGCGTGCGAACAGCGGCTGCGCCGGCGCCGGCGCCGAGAGCTCGTCCCGCGGCGCGGTGCGCGTGACTGCGGAGCGAGTGGGTTCGAGGTGCGGACTCAAGTCGTGCATCGCGGTCATCCCCCCAAGTCGGTGCCCTGACTGCCGCGAGATGCGGCTGCTGACCTACAGGGCACGGACCGTGCCGGGTCTTTCGCGCAACACCGAGACTCGCGCCAAGTGCAAGCGATTGCACGAGCTGGCGCCGGGTGAACCGACTTGCTGGCGCGGCGCGCAGCACCGTTGCGTGGGCCCGCTCACTCGTTCACGAGAGAGGGGACTCTCCCGCGTGCGAGCCGGGCCCGACTACTCGCCGAGCCTGTAGCTGCGGAGCTTGCGGTAGAGCGCGGCTTCGCTGATGCGCAGCTTCGCGGCCAGTTCTGCGCGCGACAGGTCCGGGTAGAGCCGGACCGCCGCCTCGATCCACGCGCGCTCGGCCTCCTCGAGTAGTCGCGGCAGCCCTGCTTCGAGATCGGCCTCCTTCACACGTTCGCGCGCTTCGTCCCCGCCTTCGCCGATCGCGGCACCCAACAGGCGTGCAACGTCGCGAGCGGTGGCGGGGCCCTCGAGCCCCTCTGTGGCGAGGCGCGCCGCGAGTTGCTCGACGTGCCGCACGTTCCCGGGCCACGTGAAGTCGAGCGACTGTAGATAGGCGGTGGCTTCGGCGGTCAGCTGGATCCAGCGCCCGGGTGGTGTCTGGTCGAGGCAGTGGCGCAAAAGCAGCGGGATGTCCTCGACGCGCTGGCGCAGCGGCGGCACGCGAATGGGCAGGAAGTTCAGCCGGTCATAGAGGTCGCGGCGGAAGCGCCCCTGCTGCACCGCGAGTGCCAGGTCGCGGTTGGTGGCCGCGATGATCCGCACGTCGGCCTTGAGTTCGCGCGGGTCGCCGACGCGTTCGAAGCCGCGATCCTGCAGAAACCGGAGCAGCTTGGGCTGGATCTCCATCGGCAGCTCGCCCACCTCGTCCAGGAACAGCGTACCGCCGTCGGCGGCCTGCACGCGGCCCTGCCGGTCGGAGACCGCACCCGTGAACGCGCCGCGCTTGTGACCGAACAGCTCGGCCTCGACCAAGCCGCGCTCGAGTGACGGGCAGAACACGGTGACGAACGGCCGCGTGCTGCGCGCACCGCTGTAGTGCAGCACACGCGCGAGCAGGTTCTTGCCCGTTCCCGGCTCGCCCAGCAGCAGCACGGGGAACTCGGTAGCCGCGGCCTTGTGCACCGCCAGCTCGAGTTCGCGAATCGCCGGCGAATGCCCGACGAAGCGTCCGAACGACCACTCCGACGCCATCCATCGCCGCTCGACCTCGGCCTCACGACGCAATTGCGACTCGGCATTTCGCAAGTGGTTGCGCTCTTCGAGCGTGTCACGAGCGACGCGCAGCGCGCCGAGCGCGGGCTCTGCCACCGCAAGCAGCGCACTCAGCAGCTCGACGTGCGCCAGTTCGAAGTGCCCCGGGCGGGCGTCCTCGAGGTGCAGCAGGGCGACGATGCGGCCGTCGACGCGGATCGGCATCGACAGCAGTGCCGAGGCGCGCAGCGCGCGCACTGATTCGAGTTCGCTGTAGAACGGATCGAGCAGGGCGTTCTCGATGCGCACCAGCTCGCCCGTGCGCAGTACGCGGTCGAACACCGTGCGGCTGAAACCGCCCGCGTCTCCGCGATAGCTCTTCTCCTGGAATCCCATGAGCACGCTGAAGCGCAGCTCACCGCCCTCGAGCACCTCGGCGATGAGCGCGCGCTCGGCACCGGTGCGGCGCACCGCCTGCCGCAAGATCGCCTCGAGCACGGCGACCGGCTCCGAGGTCTCCTGGAGCACGCCTTGGAGTGCTTCCAGGATGTCGCGGTTGCCGTTGTCCTGCCGATCGCTGGCCATGTCTCCCCTTCGCGGGCACGCCCGCCACCTGGCGGGCGCGCCCTGCATATCGAGCCAGTCTTCGACTCACGATCGCGTCAGTTGCCGCCCTTCGGCGCGGTCTGGAGCGTCTGCAGCACCTGGTCGAGGCTAAAGCTGCCGACCTTCTGGCTCGGCGGGAATTCCTTGAACGTCGCCAGGAACTGCCCGACGTACTGTTGCGCCGGAACGAGAAGGAACAGGCGATCCGCTCTCCAGTGGTCATAGTCCATGGAGTGGCCCGCCTCCTCGAACGGATCGGAACGAAGGTTGTAGACCTTGGGGAGGCGCAACGTCGAGTACGGCTCTTGCCATCCGTCGAACCCCTCCCCGCGCTGCTCCTGGAACGTGATCTTGTACTGCTGATAGCGCAGTGCCGCCAGGTTGCCATCGTCCCCGAAATAGAAGAATTCCTTGCGCGGGCTGGGCGCCTTGCCGGCGAGCGCGTCGGTGATGTTGTAGCCGTCGAGGTGCACCTTGAAGGACTTGTCGCCGACCTTCATGCCCTTGAGCAGCTGCTCCTTGACGTCGGGGACGCCGGCGGCCGCGACCAACGTGGGCAGCATGTCCTCGTGGGCGAAGATGTCGTTGAGCACCGTTCCGGGCTTGATCGTGCCGGGCCAGCGGATGGCGCACGGCACGCGAAAGCCGCCTTCCCACTGTGTGCCCTTCTCGCCATGGAAGGGTGACTGGCCGCCGTCGGGCCAGGTCATCTTCTCGGCACCGTTGTCGGTGGAGTACATGACGATGGTGTTCTGGTCCAGGCCGAGCGCCTTCAGCTTGTCGAGGATCTGGCCGACCATCGCGTCGTGCTCGACCATGCCGTCGGGATAGACGCCGAGCCCCGTCTTGCCCTTGCTCTCTTCCTTCAAGGGCGTCCAGATGTGCATGCGGGTCGAGTTCCACCACAGGAAGAACG
>CAZADU010000338.1:0-2784 GCA_964483945.1 uncultured bacterium | reverse complement strand
CCGGACGCCGCGCGAGACCACCACGGTGTCGGCGCCGAGGACCACCGCATCGGGCCGCCGGGCCGAGACGCGGCGCGCCTTGTCGAGCGCGAGTGCGCGCACGCCGTGGCGCGGCTCAGCCTCACCCGGCCAGGCGCGATCGGGGCCCGGATCGCTCACCGCGAACTCCGCACCCGCCTGTCTCAGCAGCGTGACGCGACGCGGCGAGGCCGACGCCAGCACGAGTTGTGCTCGCCCGCGCCAGAACAGCCGGGCCCGAGCCGGCCTCACGCTTCGCCCGCGGGCGGGGTGTCAATCAGCAGGGTCACCGGACCGTCGTTGATCAGCTCGACCTGCATGTGCGCGCGAAACACGCCGCGCTCCACGCGCACGCGTTGTGCTTCGAGCTCGGTGCAGAAGCGGCGGAACAGCGGCTCTGCCACTTCCGGCTTCGCGGCCTCGATGAACTCGGGGCGCCGCCCGTGCCGCACGTCGCCGTACAGAGTGAACTGGGGAACCACCAGCACCGCGCCGTTCTCATCGCGCACGTCGGTGTTCATGCGGCCCGCCATGTCACCGAACACGCGCAGCCCCGCCACCTTACCGGCGAGCCAGCGCGCATCCTCGGGCCGGTCGGTATGCGTGATGCCGAGCAGGACGAGCAACCCCCGGTCCACCTGGCCGGTGATCTGCCCGTTCACCACCACGACCGCGCGCGTGACGCGCTGGACAACCGCTCTCATCCTTCTGCACCTCCCTCTCCTCCGGCACCGCCGCGCCGCGGCGGATGCAGCAGCCGCAGCCGGCGTTCGACGCGCGACACGCCCGGCAGCTTGCGCAGCGCGTTCATGACCTCTGTGAGTTTCGCGGCATTGGGCACTTCGATCACGAACACGCCGCGTGCGGTGCGATGCTCGCTCTGCATACCGGCCGTGCGTACGTTCACGCCACTGGCGGCCAGCACTTTGGCGATGTCGGCGAGCAATGACGGCCGGTCCTGCCCCGAGATCACCAGTCGCACCGGGTACGTGTCGGTAGGGCGCGCGTCCCATTCCACGCTCAACCGGCGCTCGGGTGCCACGCGGTCGCCGAACGTGTTCGGGCAGTCCTGCCGGTGCACCGACACGCCGCGGCCCACCGTGACGATGCCCACGACCGGATCACCCGGAACCGGCTGGCAGCAGCGCGCGTACTGCACCATGACATTGTCGATGCCCTGGATGCGCACGCCACCGGTGGGCTTGCGTCCCACGCCAAGGGCTTCGAGCGGGCCCTTCACCAGCCGCTCGGCGAGTCCCTCCTTCTCGGGGGCGAACGTGCGCGTGACCGAGGCCGATGAGATCTGGCCCTCGGCGATCCGGGCGTACAACGTGTCGAGCGAGTCGCAGCCCAGGTCCTTCGCGATCGGCTCGAGTTCCGCAGGGCCCGCCTTGATGCGCATGCGCTTCAACTCGCGTTGCAGCATCTCCTCGCCCAGGCGGACCGAATCGGTGATGCGCCTGAGCCGCAACCAGTGGCGGATCTTCGCCCGCGCCTGCGTCGTGCGCGCGATCTGCAACCAATCCTCGTGCGGCTTGGCCTGCGGCGAGGTGACGATCTCGACCGTGTCGCCGTTGCGGAGCACGTAGCGCAGTGAGACCAGTTCGCCGTTCACCCGAGCACCCACCGTGCGCTCGCCCACCTGAGTGTGGATCAGGAACGCGAAGTCCAATGGGGTCGCGCCCTTGGCGAGCCGCTTCAACTCTCGCCGCGGCGTGTAGACGAACACTTCTTCCTGATGCAGAGAGGTGCGGAGGTAATCCATGTACTCGTCGTCAGTGCCGGCTTCGTCCTGCCAGCCGGCGATCTCGGTGACGAACCCGCCCAGCTTGCGGTCGATCTCCTCGTCCGCGCGGCCGCCCTGCTTGTAAACGTAGTGCGCGGCCACCCCCGTCTCCGCGGTGCGGTGCATTTCCCATGTGCGGATCTGCACCTCCACCATCTCACCGCCCTCGGCCAGCACGGTGGTGTGCAGCGACTGGTACAGGTTGCTCTTGGGCACGGCGATGTAGTCCTTGAACCGCTCCGGTACCGGACTGAACTCGTCGTGGACCACGCCGAGCGCGCGGTAGCAGTCGTTGCGCGAGTGCGTGACGATGCGCAGGCCGAACAAGTCGTAGATCTCCTCGAGCGGCCGGCCCGCCTGCATCTTCTTATAGATGGAGAAGAAGTGCTTCGGGCGGCCGAACACCTCCGCCTTCACACCGGCTGCCTTGAGCGCTTCTCGTAGCCGCTCGCTGACCTTGTCCAGGAACGCCTCGCGCTCCGTGCGCCGCACCTGGATACGCAGCGCCAGCGTCTGGTACGCCTCGGGATCGAGCACCTTGAGGCTCAGGTCCTCGAGCTCACGCTTGATGCCGGCCATGCCGAGCCGGTGCGCGAGCGGGGCGTAGATGTCGCGCGTCTCCTCGGCGATGCGCTGCGCCCGGTCGGCCTTCAGGAACTCGATGGTGCGCATATTGTGCAGCCGGTCCGCGAGCTTGATGAAGATCACACGCAGGTCACGCGACATGGACAGCAGCATCTTGCGGAAGTTCTCGGCTTGCGCCGCCTCGCGACTGTCGAAGTGCAGCCCCGACAGCTTGGTCACGCCCTCCACCAGCGACGCCACCTCCTTGCCGTAATGCTTCTCGACGTCGGGGAGCGAGACCTCGGTGTCCTCGACGACGTCGTGCAGCAGTGCGGAGCACGCGAGCGTGGTGTCGAGCCGGCTCTCGAACAAGTCGATCAGGATGCGGCACACCTCGACGACGTGCGTGAAGTAGG
>CAZADU010000337.1:0-2422 GCA_964483945.1 uncultured bacterium | reverse complement strand
TCGACCTGCGGCGAGTCACCGGGCTCAAGCTCGAAGCGCTTCCCGACGACAGCCTCGCTGCGCGCGGTCCCGGTCGATCGTCGAACGGCAACATCGTATTGACCAACATCCGGGTGACGGCCGCTGCGGCAAGCGACCCGAACGCGACACCGCTCAGGCAGAGCAAGACTGCGCCGGTGGTGCACAAGCGCGCGGTGGCATTGGACACGGGTTGCTCCTGATGGGGGACGGGACGTCGGGAGCGGCACGCTAGTCTCGTGGAGGTCGCGTGGCAACAGCCCGCGGCTACGGGTGCGCACTGCTGGAGCTGTGCCCGAACGTCACGGTCGCCGCGAGCATGTCCGGTGGGTTCTCGGGTAAGCGCTCTAGGAGTTCGCGGCCTGACGCCGGTCTCGGCTACGCTGCGCCTCGCATGGGACCACGAACTGCATTCGCCCAACTTCTCGGCGCCCCGCGCGCGCTCATCGGCATGGTGCACGTTGGCGCGCTCCCCGGGACACCGTCGGCTCACCACGCGGTGGAGCGCCTGGTACAGCTCGCGCTGGCCGAGGCTCGCATGTTTCACGAGACTGGGTTCACCGCGATCGCGATCGAGAACATGCACGATCGTCCGTATCTCAAGTCGGGTGTGGGACCCGAGGTGACGGCCGCGATGACGGCCATCGGGTACGAGATCAAGCGCCACACCGGACTGCCGCTCGGCGTGCAGGTGCTGGCCGGCGCCAACCGCGAGGCCATCGCCGTGGCTCACGCGTGCGGCGCGGAGTTCGTGCGCGTCGAGGGGTTCGTCTACGCGCACGTCGCGGACGAGGGGCTCATCGAAGCCTGCGCTGGTGAGCTGCTGCGCTACCGCCGCAGCATCGGTGCCGAGCGTGTTCGCGTGTTCGCCGACATCAAGAAGAAGCACAGCTCGCACGCCATCACGGCCGACGTGTCGCTGGCCGAGACGGCGCGCGCGGCCGAGTTCTCGCTGGCCGACGCGGTCATCGTGACGGGCAAGGCCACGGGCGAGCCCACCGAGCCGGCCGACCTGCATGACGTGCACGGTGCCACACGGCTGCCGGTGCTGGTGGGTTCGGGCCTCTCACCCGCGAACCTCGCCACCTACGCCGCTGCTGACGGGTTCATCGTGGGCTCGTCGCTCAAGCAAGGCGGCGTGTGGTCGCAGCCGCTGGATGTTGTCGCCGTGCGCGCCATGGCCGCGGCGTTCGCCGCACTGCCGCCTCGCGGCGCGTGAGCGCGCCGCGGACGGACAGGCACACGCCGTGACCGAGAACACGCCCGACCTGGTGTTGCTTGGCAACCTGCTCGTGGACGACGTGGTGTTCCCCGACGGCCGCACGCGCATGGCCCAACCGGGCGGCGCGATCCTCTATGCCGCGCTCGCCGCGGCACTGTGGGGCACGCGCGTGGGCTGCGTGAGCCTGCGCGGCGATGACTACCCGGAGCCACCACTCGACGCGCTCCGCAGCCGAGGTGTGGCGCTCGACGGCGTGCACCCGCTGGGCTCGAACGGTGTGCGCACGTGGCTGCTCTATGAAGGAGGCGTGCGCCGCGTCGTGCATCGGCTGGGCTGCCCGTCGCACGAGACGGTCTCACCCGGGCCGGACCATGTGCCGCGCTCATGGCGCCAGGCGCGCGCATTTCACCTGGCCCCCATGCCACTCGCCACGCAGCAGCGCCTGGTCGAGGCGATCCGCGGCTGGGAACGGCCGGACGCACCGGCACTGGTGTCACTCGACCCTCACCTGCCGCTGGACGAGACCACGTTCGAGACTTGGCGCGCGATCTTGTCGCACGTGGACCTGTTCCTGCCGAGCGACGACGAGATGCGGTGGACCGCGGCCAGGAGCGATCCGGCGGCGGCGTTCGGCCGGCTCGCGAGCGGACGGCTGCGTCACATCCTCTGGAAGCGAGGCTCAGCGGGCGGCACGATGTACGATGTGCGCGACCAGCGGCTGAGCAGTTGGCGGGCGGCAGGCCCGCCGGTCGTGGACCCAACCGGCGCGGGCGACGCGTTCATGGCGGGATTCGTGAGCGCGACGCTCGAGGGGGAGTCACCGGCGTCAGCCGTTCACCGCGCCGCGGTCACGGCGGGGATCACCATTCTGGCGTGGGGTCCGGAGGCGCTCTTGCACACCACTCGCGACGCGGCCATGGCCCGGTTGGCGGCATGGCGGGATTGAACGAGAACCCGGCGCGCGGCCCGCAGCTTTACCGCGAGGCTCCGCGCTCGGGTGCGACGACTTCGATGGAGGTGGGTTCGTGACAATGGACCGCATGCGCATTTCCGATGAGGTCGCGCGCGCACTCGCAGCGCATGGCGGCGTGGTGGCCCTCGAGACGACGGTGGTCACGCACGGGCTCCCGAGTCCCGACGGCGTGCGGGTGGCGCGCGACATGGAAGCGAGCGTGACCGGCG
>CAZADU010000336.1:0-7572 GCA_964483945.1 uncultured bacterium | reverse complement strand
CGGTTGTCGTTCTATCCGAACATGGACTTCGGGTTCCAAGGCGGGTTGGCACGCGTCGACGTGGACAACAACACGAGCACGTCGGTGAAGATGGGCGGCGACTTCCGCGCGCAGGTCACCACCCAGGCGGCCGGCTCGCTGATGGACATCGCGCTGGGTGCGGCGATCGGGCTCGAGAGCGCCGACGAACTGAGCCTGCTGTCGGTGGGGCCACAGGTGACCGTGTCGCGCACGCTCGACCAAGCGTCGCGCTGGGTCGCCTACGGCGGTGCCGCGCTGCTGTTCTCGCGCATCGAGGTCAACCAACAGAAGGACACCGACACGGCCTGCCCCATCCGCCTCGGAATCGAGTACGACCCCAACCCGTACCTGCGCCTGCTCACAGAGGCGCAACTCGCTGTGAGCGATGAGCTTAGGGACGATTTTTCGATCACGTTCGGCGTCCTGTTCCCGTTCTGATCGGCCCGCCCGGCGCTGGGTCCGTAACATATTGAACCGCAATGTATTGCGGGCGGACAGCTTGTTCCTTGTGGCGCGTGTGGGTGGGTGCTAGCCTACCGGACCCGTCGCAGCGACCGCACTTCGAGACGCGCGACGGACCGTCCCGGCCAATCCCACAATCCATTGCCAGTCATGCTCTTGCCAGCCGGCTTCTGCCCGGGTCGGCGGTGCGTCGAGACCTCGTCACGGGGGCTGGTGAGCGCGATGTGGACACTCCTGTGGAGGACTTCTCCCGCTAGTCATCCAAGCCGTTGCCTTGGAACAGATTGAGATTGTGTCCACGGATGTGGACAACCCGTCCCCGAATCGTTGCGCCGGTCTCGAGCACGCGGCCAGGAGCACTGCACGCATTCACTTGCGAAGGCTCCTCACCCCGTGCATGGCGCGAACCATCTCTGCAAGGATGTCGGAAATGGCCGTCCTGCCCGTTTCCCCTGATCAGGTCGCCGTTCTCTGGGAACAGGTCCTCCTGAACCTCAAGACCCGGCTCGCCAGCGAACAGGCCCTCGAAACCTGGTTCCGCCCCATCGTGCCCCGTGAACTCGGAACCGAGACGGCTGAACTCGAAGTTCCCAACGCCTTCTTCGTGGACTGGATCCACGAACACCACCTCACCGCCCTGCGCCACGCGCTGACCGATGTGGTCGGTCGCTGCCCGGACGTGCGCTTCGTCGCGCGCGAGCCGGTACCGCTCGGCCCCGCGCCCCGGCCGGCCGCTGCTCCGACCCCGGTGCGTCCTGTCTCCGCTGAACCGGTGGCACGCGCACGCGAGTGGCTCGACAGCCAACTGCTGCCGCGTCTCACGTTCGAGGCGTTCGTCGTGGGCTCGAGCAACCGGTTCACGCACGCCGCCGCGCGCGCCGTCTCGGAGCGCCCGGGCCACGTCTACAACCCGCTGTTCATCCACGGCGCGTCGGGCCTCGGCAAGACCCACATCCTGCACGCCGTGGGCCACGAGGCGAAGCGGCTCAAACCGGATGCGCTCGTCTACTACGTCTCGGCCGAGCGGTTCACCAACGAGATGATCTACGCCATCCAGCACGGCCAGACGCTCGCGTTCCGCAACAAGTACCGCGGCGTGGACGTGCTGCTGGTGGACGACGTGCAGTTCCTGGCGGGCAAGGAGAGCACCCAGGAGGAGTTCTTCCACACATTCAACGCGCTGCGCGACGCGCACAAGCAGATCGTGGTCACCGCGGACAAGCCGCCCAAGGACATCGCGGGGCTCGAGGAGCGCCTGATCTCGCGGTTCAACCAGGGCCTCGTGGCGGACATCCAGCAGCCGGACCTCGAGACGCGCATCGCCATCCTGAGGCAGCGCTGCGAGCAGGAAACAGGCGGCTTGCGGCTGGCGGATGACGTCGTGCTGCTGATCGCCGACCGCGTGCGCGGCAACGTGCGCGACCTCGAGGGCTGCCTCGTGCGCCTCATGGCGGTGGCGTCGCTGACGCACCGCGAAGTGACGCCGGAACTGGCCCGCGAGGTGCTGACCCAGTACGTGAAGGCCGAGGCCGAGCACAACACGCCCGAGCGCATCCTGGCGGCCGTGTCCGAGCGCTTCGGGGTGCGGCCGGAGTCGCTGGTGGGGGTGCGGCGCACGCAGGCCATCGCGCAGCCGCGTCAGGTGGCCATGTACCTCATGCGCCACCTCACGGAGTTGTCGTTGGTCGAGATCGGGCGCTACTTCGGCGGTCGCGACCACAGCACCGTGATCCACGCCTGCCGCCAGGTCGCACAGCGCATCCAGACCGAGGAGTCGTTTCGCGACAACGTGAACGCCCTGTTCTCCACGATCGCCTCTTGATAGGTCGTGGATTCACCGTGGGGGAGTGCGAACAAGCGGCGCATGCCGGCTGCCGCGCCCCTGGACGGTGGACAGATCGCGCGATCGTCCACGAGGCGCGTGCAGAGCCAAGTTGTTCCCTCGAGCGTGCTTGGCAAGCCTCGTGCGAGGTTGTGCACAGGATCCACAGCCCCTACGGTTACTAGGTCTTTATTGATTGAGAGAGAAAGACTTAGAACCCGGCCTGAGAGCCGTTCTCCGCTTGCCTTCAGGTAGGGGGCTGCATAGAATGCACCGATGTCTCGAACAGGCCCCCGGGGCGGCATGCGGGAGTGGCGGAACCCGAGGCCGGACATGAAGTTCCTAGCCGTCAGGGAGTGACCCATGGACCTCACCATCCAGCAGGGCGATCTGGCATTCGCCGTGGCCCGCGCCCTCGGATCGGTTCCCCAGAAAAGCGCTCAGCCGTTGTTGAACTGCCTCCTGCTTGAAGCGGACCAGACCAGCCTTCGCGTGACCGGAAGCGACCTTGACCTGACCACCAGTGCGACCGTGCCCTGTCTGGGTAAGGCGCCCGGACGTGTCGCGGTGAACGCCAAGCACTTCAACGAAGTCGTGCGCAAGATGCCGCGCGGTAGCGTGTCGCTGCGGCTCGAGAAGAACCAACTCGAAGTCGGCTACGGCGACGGCAAGGGCTGGTCGCGCTTCCCGGTGCAGAAGTCCGACGAATATCCCGCGCCGCCGGAGCTCAAGGGCAGTCTTCACCTCTCGCTCCCCGGCGAGATGTTGTCGCGCCTGGTCGAGCGCACGGCGTACGCAGTCAGTGAGGAAGCGACACGCGCCAGCTTGAACGGCGTGTTCGTGCACGGCACCGCGCAGCAGCTCGCGTTCGTCGCCACTGACGGTCACCGGCTCGCCCGCGCCACTTGCAAGGGCGCGTTCGACGACCTCACCCGCGAGGGCATCATCGTGCCGGCCCGGGCGATTGCCACCATGAGCCGTGCCGCGGCCGAGGCCACGAGCCCGGTCGAGATGCGCATCGCCGACGGCAAGAGCCATGCGGGCTTCGTCGCGCAGGTGGGTGAGTTCCGCGTGCAAGTGACGGCGCGTCTGCTCGAAGGGCCGTACCCGAACTACGAACAGGTGATCCCCAAGGACAACCCGCGCTCGCTCACGGTGTCACGCGCGGACCTCATGGAGGCCGTGGACATCGTCGCGTCGCATGCGGACAGCAACACCCAGCAGGTACGTTTCTCGCTGCAGCGCGACGCGCTGTCGGTGTCGTCGGCCACGGCTGACTTCGGCGCCGGCGAGCAGAAGGTCGCCGCGCAGTACCAGGGCGAGGACATGGACATCGGCTACAACGCGCGCTACCTGCTGCAGACGCTGCGGAACATCCCCACGGAGAACGTGGTGTTCCGGCTCAAGACGGCGCTGTCGGCCGGTATCGTGGAACCGGTGGGGGCGCTGCCCCAGGCCGACGAGGAACTGCTGTGCCTCGTCATGCCGCTGCGCCTGCCGGACGCGGGATGAAGGGACTCGAGCCGCTCGCGGCGATCCTGCCGGGCCTGATGCAACAGCTCGGGCTGGCGGATGCCGCGGCCGGCTGGCGGGCCGTGACGGAATGGCCAGAAGTCGCGGGGTTGCGCATCGCGCGGCACACGCGCGCGGTGGCATTCCGCGAAGGCACGCTGAACGTGGAGGTCGAGGGATCGGCCTGGATGCACGAGCTCGGATTCCTGCGGCGAGAGCTCGTGCGCAACCTGAACCGGCATCTGGGCGCTGACGTCGTGCGCGACGTGCGCTTCACGCCGGCGGGCACCCGTCCGAAGGACGGGCGTGGAGGGAGCCAGCAGTGAGCATGAAGGAAGGAGACGTCACTTTGACGGCGGAGCCCAAGGGTCACCATTACGACGCCACCAGCATCACCGTGCTCGAGGGTCTCGAGGCGGTGCGCAAGCGCCCGGCCATGTACATCGGCGATACCGGCGTGCGCGGCCTGCACCACCTGATCTGGGAGGTTGTGGACAACTCGGTCGACGAGGCACTCGCCGGCCATTGCGACGAGGTCCTGGTCACCATCGAGAAGGATGGCAGCCTCACGGTGCACGACAATGGCCGTGGCATCCCGGTCGACATGCACGCCACCATGAAGAAGCCGGCGCTCGAGGTCGTCATGACCACGCTGCACGCCGGCGGCAAGTTCGACAACGCCTCGTACAAGGTGTCGGGTGGCCTGCACGGCGTCGGTGTGTCGTGCGTGAACGCGCTGTCGTCGGCGTGCTCGGTCGAGGTGCTGCGCGAGGGCAAGCTGTACGTGCAGTCGTACGTGCGTGGCGTGCCGACGGGCCCGATGACCAGCCAGGCCGCGGACAAGAAGGACAAGGGCAGCGGCACCACGGTGCGGTTCACGCCCGATGCCACGATCTTCGAGACCACGGAGTTCCACTGGGACACCATCGCCGCGCGCCTGCGCGAACTGGCGTACCTGAACAGCGGTCTCACGATCCGTCTCAAGGACGAGCGCAACGACAAGACGGCGGAGTTCTTCGCCAAAGGCGGCATCGCCGAGTTCGTGAGGTTCCTGAACACGAATAAGGAGACGCTGCACAAGCCGGTCGTGTTCGAGCGCGAGCGCGACAACGTCGCGGTGGACGTGGCGCTGCAGTACAACGACACCTACTCCGAGACACTGCTGTCGTTCGTGAACAACATCAACACGGCCGAGGGCGGCACCCACGTCGGCGGCTTCCGTTCGGCACTGACGCGCACGCTGGTGAACTACGCCAAGAGCGAAGGCCTGATGAAGAGCCTCAAGGCCGACATCGGCGGCGAGGATGTGCGCGAGGGCCTGGTCGCGGTGATCTCGATCAAGATGCAGAACCCGCAGTTCGAGGGCCAGACCAAGACCAAGCTCGGCAACAGCGAGATCAAGGGTGCGGTCGAGACGGTGGTGGGGGAGGGGCTGCGCGAGTTCTTCGAGGAGAACCCCTCGGTCGCTCGCAAGATCGTCGAGAAGATGATCGCCGCCGCGCGCGCCCGCGAGGCCGCGCGCAAGGCGCGCGACCTGGCCCGCCGCAAGACCATCCTCGACGGCGGCTCGCTACCCGGCAAGCTCGCGGACTGTTCGTTCGACGACCCCAAGGACTGCGAGATCTTCGTGGTCGAGGGCGACTCGGCCGGCGGCTCCGCCAAGCAGGGCCGCGACCGGCGGTTCCAGGCCATCCTGCCCATTCGCGGCAAGATCCTGAACGTGGAGAAGGCTCGCATCGACAAGATCCTCGCCAACGAGGAGATCCGCAACATCATCACCGCGCTCGGCGCCGGCGTGAAGGAAGAGTTCGACATCACCAAGCTGCGCTACCACAAGATCATCCTCATGGCGGATGCCGATGTGGACGGCGCGCACATCCGCACGCTGCTGCTGACGTTCCTGTTCCGCGAGCTCAAGCCGCTCGTCGAGAACAATCACGTCTACATCGCGCAGCCGCCGCTGTATCTGGTGAAGGCGGGCAAGGAAGAGATCTACTGCTACGACGAGAAGGAGCGCGTAGAGGCGATCCAGCGCATTGGCAAGAAGAACGTGATGGTGCAGCGCTACAAGGGTCTGGGCGAGATGAACCCGGACCAGTTGTGGCGCACGACGATGAACCCCGAGACCCGCACGCTCGTGCGCGTCACGACGGAGGACATGGTCGAGGCCGACCGCATCTTCACGATCCTCATGGGCGAGCACGTCGAGCCGCGCCGCCAGTTCATCGAGGAGAACGCGCTGGCCGTGAAGAACCTGGACATCTGATGCGCGGTGCGGTGGCGGGTCTGGGCGGGGTCTGGGCGGCGTGCGCGCTGTTCGCGTCTTTTCTCGCGGTCCCGCGCGCGCAGGCGGCGGCCGAGTTGGGGCTCACCGCCGGCACCACGTTCAATGTGAATGGCGAGCCGGGCAGCGGCGGTGTGTGTAGCTCGATCGCCTTGTTGTGGCCATTCGAGGACAAGTACGCCTTTGGGCTCGTGGTGCACGCGGATGATCAGGGCTCGGGGCTCACGGAGTTGTTCGACCCCAACACGGGGCAGTCCCTCGGCACGGTGGGGGACTTGCACCGCTGGACGTTCGGGGCAAGCTGGCGGGGCGAGGCGCGACTCAGCGACTCGCGGCGCTGGCGCATCTTGTGGGGCGCGGACTTCGGGTACGCGCGGCAGGAAGCGGATGTACGCGGCGAGGTGCAGGACGCGGTCAGCGACGTGATGGTCGCGACTGGTCCCACGCTGCTGTGGAAGATGGCGGGCGGGCAGACGCTCGGCTTGTCGGGCGCGTGGAAGCACGCGTTCGTGAGCCGCGAGGCGAACCCCGACCGCACGACGGAGTGGGCTTCGATGGCGCTCACGTGGCGCTGGCAGAGGCTCCCGAAAGAGTGAAGGACTCGCGCAACGTCCGGCACGCAGGAAGCGGGCCCGGGGCGGTGGCGCAGCGACAGGAAGGATCCAGGACATGGCGTTGAACGACCGGTCGAAGATCATCGATCTGAACATCGAAGAGGAGATGAAGACCAGCTACCTCAACTATTCGATGTCGGTCATCGTCTCCCGCGCGCTCCCGGACGTGCGTGACGGGCTCAAACCCTCGCAGCGACGCATCCTGGTCGCCATGAACGACTTGAACCTGGCGCCCGGCCGGGGTTTTCGAAAGTGCGCCAAGATCGCCGGCGACACCTCGGGTAACTACCACCCGCACGGCGAAGGTGTGGTTTACCCCACGCTGGTTCGCCTCGCGCAGGACTGGGTCATGCGCTACCCGCTCGTGGACGGCCAGGGCAACTTCGGCTCGATCGACGGCGACGCACCCGCCGCCATGCGCTACACCGAAGCACGCCTCACCGCGCTCGCCATGGAGATGCTGGCGGACCTCGAGAAGAACACGGTCGACTTCCGCTCCAACTACGACGAGACGCGCGAAGAACCCGTCGTGCTGCCGGGCGTGCTGCCCAACCTGCTGGTGAATGGCTGCTCGGGCATCGCCGTCGGCATGGCCACGGAGGTGCCGCCGCACAACCTGCGCGAGGTCTGCGACGCCATCGCCCACGTCATCGAGCATCCGGAAAGCACCGCCGAGGATCTGCTCAAGATCGTGAAGGGCCCCGACTTCCCGACCGGGGGGATCATCAACGGCAGGCAGGGGATCCGCGACTGCTACCTGAACGGACGCGGGCTCATCAAGATGCGGGCGCGGGTCCAGGTGGAGGAAGGCAAGCTGGGACGCATGAGCCTGGTCGCCACCGAGATTCCATTCCAGG